>DATGOZ010000252.1:0-4695 GCA_035305395.1 Taishania sp.
GTCTGGATTTTTAGGCACAGCTACCAGCATCCCTTATGGTATAAAGTAATAAAATCAGCTACCTGCTTGGCTAGATTATCTCTTTTTTCATAAATTTAGAAAATAATAAAAGGCTGTTGCTTAGCTTAGTGCAAGATTGAAGGTTCTGCCCTACTATTCCGCCAAAAACGAATTTTATTCGTTTTGGCTTGCCTTGTCGCTGAATTGAAACTTACAGCTTCAATTCCCCACCTTCGGCAATACCCAAAACGTTAATAAGTTGACTATTTTTATTTAATCCTACTCGAAAGTTAAACTCATGAAAAAAAGCTACTTCATAATTCTTGCAACCTTAGCATTACTTCTTAGCTGCAAGAATAAACCGACTAATTTGGATTCATTTATGGTTAATCTATCAGAGTTTCAAATCAATGATACGATTTTGAAAGATGGTGACAGGGTAAGAATCTTAGGATCGTCTGGAAATTTAACTGAAGAACATGAAATCGACTTTTACAACCTCGTTGTCGTAAGATCTGAAAAAACGGGAGATACGATTAATGTATTAGTCACCAACTTTTTTCAAGCTGATTTGAATAATCCATATACACGATTTATATCTAATACTTCTGTTTTTGGCAAAATATTAGAAAGAAACAGCGATGCAGAACAGTTAAATGGTACCAACATCAAAGACCTAAAACCCAAATCTTATAATAAAGTTTTTTATGATACAGAATTTATACAATCTGACGTAAGAAAATATCCAAGTATCACAGGTAATTTAGGTGATTACACAATTGAAGGTGACATCAGTAATTTAGAATATTGATATTTTTAGTAGATTAGTAATGAATTAACACTAAATAAATTTGTTTCATGAAAATCGCTTTTACACTCTTATTGGTCATTATCTCATTTGGCTACATACATGCTCAAACAAATGAAGGCATTCATACAATTGTAATTTACGAAGCTGGAAAAGAAGGTTTTATAGAAATTGATCACACTGGTAAAACAAATTATGGTCAACAACTTGATTTATCAGAACTCAACAAAAATATTGGAACATATCTAATAAATAATGGATATTCGTTTCATGAAGCAAACGATAACCCTCCACTTGAAGCATCACAACCTACAAATTAAAAGAAGAATACATATATCACGGTAATTTTATTAGACGATTACAAAAAGGATAAAGATTTCTTAAATATTGGTTCTTATGTAAACGTCTATTTAGATCTAGAATTGGATTTTATTGATTACGATATCTTGCAACTATTCTCAGAAGCAGATCAAATGAAATTAAAGTCAATTCTAAAAGATAGAAAATAACAAACTCATTTGGTATAAATTTGTCCGAAACTCTTAAAACCAAAAAACATGAAACCAACCTTAGTCATGGGGGCGACAAATAAGCCCGATCGATATGCTTACAAAGCAATTATGAGTTTAAGGAATCACGGTCATGAAGTGATTGCCTTTGGTCGCAAGTCGGGACAAGTTGCAGATGTAGCAATCGAAACGGAATGGAATCCAAATTGGTCTGTCGATACGGTGACACTTTATTTGAATCCAACGAATCAAGAACCGTATATGGAGCAAATCATTGCACTAAAACCCAAGCGTGTTATTTTCAATCCTGGCACGGAAAATCCAACGTTTATCAATCAATTGCAAAAACATGGAATTTTTCCTGAAGTTGCGTGCACATTGGTGATGCTGTCTATTGGAAATTTTTAATTAGCAATTATACAATTAGTTAATTAGCAAAGCTTCGGAAATGGGGACCCTTTATTACTCACAAAATCTCAAATCGCAACATTTGATAATTAATAAATTGATAATTATACAATTAGTTAATTAGCAAGGCTTCGGAAATGGGGACCCTTTATTACTCACAAAATCTCAAATCGCAACATTTGATAATTAATAAATTGATAATTAGCAAGGCTTCGAGGATGGGAATTCTTCAAACTCACAAAATCTTAAATCACAACATTTGATAATTATAAACTTGATAATTGACAATTAAATAATGTAATTTTGCACCATGATTTTATACAACGTTACAGTTAATATTGATGCAGATGTTCACGACGAATGGTTGAACTGGATGCGTACAAAACATATTCCGGATGTGATGAGCACTGGTTGTTTCATCGAAAGTCGTATTTCACGTATTCATGGCGAGGAAGAAGGAGGAATGAGTTATGCTATTCAGTACATCGCGCCAAATCAAGATAAGTTTGATGTGTATCAACAACTGTTTGCACCTAAATTTCAACACGAACATTCAACAAAATTTCAAGGAAAATTTGGAGCTTTCAGAACGGTGTTAACCCTAATTGAGGAGTTTAAATAATGTCAACAGTTCGCGCAAAAAAACACCTCGGTCAGCACTTTTTAGTTGACAAAAATATTTGCAAGAAAATTGCAGATCAGTTCCAATTTCACCAAGGATGCAAACGCGCCTTGGAAGTTGGGCCAGGAACTGGAGCTTTGACGGAGTTCTTACTTCAAAATCCTGAAATCGATCTATCGGTTATTGATGTCGATATAGAATCCATCGAATATTTACGTCAGCACTACCCTACTTTAGGTGACAAAATTCACAAACGCGACTTCCTCAAAGTCGATTTGCAAGAAATTATGGGGACAGAGCCGTTTGCGGTAGTTGGTAATTTTCCATACAACATTTCGACACAGATTTTATTCAAATGTTTGGATTATCGCAATCAAATCCCTGAAATCATGGGAATGTTTCAAAAAGAAGTTGCGGTGCGTGTGGCGGAAAAACCTGGTTCAAAACAATATGGTATCATAAGTGTGCTATTGCAAGCGTTTTATGACATTGAATATTGTTTTACAGTTGATGAACACGTTTTCAATCCACCACCAAAAGTGAAATCGGGTGTGATTCGTTGTACACGCAACAAACGTGGAGCTCTTCCGTGTGATGAAAATTTGTTTATTGCAATTGTTAAAGCTGGATTCAACCAACGAAGAAAAACATTGCGTAATTCACTCAAAAAACTAATCAACAATCCCGCTTTTGATCATGAATTCTTGAATTTAAGACCAGAAGTTTTAAGCGTAGAAGATTTTATTTTTCTAACACAACAAATTGAACAACATAGGATTATATAATTTAGTTAGATTAAACTTTTTGTTTGAAATAACAAAATCTCGTCATAAATTCGCTTAAATTTTTAGAGATGAAAAAATCACTTAAAATTATCTACAACGTACTACTTTATGGCTTCGCATTAGCTGGTTTCGGACTTATTATGAGCTACATGGCTATCCAGTTTAAGTGGACAAATTCCAAAGGAAGTGTAGACCAAAACAGTCGTTACTTACACGAAATCGACAAAAAATACGATACAGAACGCAAGCACAAATCGCTTTCGGAATTAGAAGAAAAAATTGCCGTTTTCAAACGCATTGAATTGCTCAACCAATTTTACCCTGTGAATGCCGAATACATCACACACGCTTTGGAAAATGGGGAATCTATTATCGAAGTTAAACGTATGTTGGACGCTGTTGACTTCGTACTGAAAGATGATAAAACATACCAAACAGCGCTGAAAAATATTCAACAAACGAAAAAAGCAAACAACAATCAGAATACAGCTTTCGAATGGATGAACATCCCTGAATGGCAGATTTTCAAAGAAGCTGTTGTGAAAGACAAACATTTAATCGACTCAGTAGCGAAAATAACAGGAGTTGAAGAACGCTTAATCGTTAGCTGTCTTGTAGGTGAGCAAATTCGATTGTTTAATTCAAACCGTGAAGCGTTCAAAAAATGGATTGGACCATTGAAAATTTTATCTGTTGAAAGTCAATACTCATTTGGAGTAACAGGAATTAAAGAACATACAGCAATCAAAATTGAAGGTTTATTGAAAAAGCCAGATACAGAATTTTATTTGGGAAAACAATACGAACATCTCTTAGATTTCAAAACAGAAGATCCAACGACAGAACGCATCGATCGATTGACTTCTTTTAGAAATCACTTCTACTCATACATGTACGCAGCTATCTTCTTGAAACAAGTGAAATTACAATGGGAAAAAGCTGGTTACCCAATTGACGATAGACCAGAAATCTTAACGACCTTATTCAATGTCGGTTTCCCTCAATCGAATCCAAACCCGAATCCAAAAGTTGGAGGTTCAACAATTAAAATCAACGAAGTTCCATACACGTTTGGAATGATTGGATATCAATTTTACTATTCAGGAGAATTATTTGATGAATTCCCTATTCGTGGCAAAAAGTTTGATTGGAATCAAAAGAGTGAAACAATTTAAACATGTTTAACTTTCAAAAAATGAAATTCAAACAATTTTGTTGCATCTTTTTGGCTTTCCCGTTTATTTCTTGTTCACAACAACATGAAGTAGAGGTTTTTCCAAGTGAAGACACAACAGCTGTGGTCGACACGGTTTTGTACACGTCGTTCTACAATCCGGACTACTACCAGAAATTCCACAACAACTGGACAGAATTGGAAGATGGTTTGCACTATGTTGAAATGGACGGACCATATAAAGCTAAAGTTGGAGATTCAAAAATCAGCTTATTGAAAATCGATCCAACGAAATTTGATTTTGTTATCCACTCCGCTACGGAAATAGATTCCGTTTCAAAATGTGTTTCAGATTGGGCCAATTTGAGAGACTTGAAGGTTGTCATCAA
>DATGOZ010000253.1:0-2310 GCA_035305395.1 Taishania sp.
CATATTCGAGTTCTGCAGTAATGTCAAAATGGTAACCACTGTTATAACCAATCTCTACATCGGTGTAATCGCCATTAATTGTCAGATTCCCTGCTTTCGGACTCATTTCATTTATTTTGATATTACCATAATCACCATTGAGACTTACATCTCCACCTACACGACCTATTCGAGTTGTAAGGTAATCACCTTCTCCAACGACTTTGCTGGCGTTTTCAATAACGATATCTCCATATTCACAAGTAAAGTCAAGGTTGTCCACCGAAACCATATGTGCTTTACTATAATCAGCTTCAAGGGATATACGTTTTGCATGTAGAATATTGAAGCTTGAATAATCGGCTTCAATACGAGCACTATTGATATAATCAATGGATACATCAGAAGTGTAATCAAAAGAAAGTTCATTAGTTGTTGAATTCAGTTTCCCTATTTCCATACTTCCGTAATCGCATTGTATTTCTGTGGTCCCGTTGATCTCATTTAAATATATGGCGCCGTACTCATTGCTAATATCTAGTCTGTTGTTAATGGGGACTTTTACGGTATAGTTGACCTGTATACTTACATTGTTACCGTTCCATCCCCAATTGTTGTCATTGAATATAGTTTTTGCCGAGACTAAAGAACCGGATGCTTGGAAATTGATATTGATTTGATCAAGTTTCTGTATGGCTTTCTTTTCATTATCACTACTGGTTTGAATATGTACCTCAATAGTAGTGGTATTTTGCTCCCAGGATGTAATGTGTAGGTTGCCATAACTGTTTTCTAATTTCAACAAGGCATCTGGATTTACTTTAAACTCTTTTGTTATGGTTTTTTCCTTGGTGAATTTCCCATTTAATTTAGGATCAATCCTAGCCATGGCCACTAGTGGAATGCAGCAAAAGGCCAACGCAATTTTAAATAGTATGTTCTTCATCTTTTGTGTTTTTTAATTGTTCTATTTCATTTATTTTGTTTAGCACATCTTGGGCAAGGTTAATTCGTGTTTGAAAATTGATCATCATCGCATTTAGAATTTGCTTGACATCGCCTTTAGTATTTAAATCAGTTTCTAAGACATTATAATCATTCTCTAATCTTGTTAATTGCTTTTTGAGATCATCCACTAATTTTTTAGTTTTGGGGCTGGAAATTGTATTGATCTTTTCGATTTCCTGATTAATTAATGCCATAAAGTAAAATTCAGTACGTTGGACTTTGGTTGGTTTTGTTACAACAATTTGCTCAATTGTTGGTGTTTGCGGTTGTTGTTTTTGAATAAATTGTATACCAATAGTGATAAGCACTGCAAGAGAGGCGGCAATCGAAACGTACTTCCAAACAGTTATATTTGAATTTTTATTACGCGGAGAGCCTTTTGACTCAAGTTTGCTTAAAAACCGTTGTTGGTGTCCGAATTCAGGTTCTTTTTCGTCCCATTGATTCTCCAGTCTTTTAAATAAATCATCCATTTCATTCTCTGGTTTCATAAGTCTTTTGATTTAATTTTTTCCTCAAGGAATCCTTTGCTCTGGAGATCAATGTTCTACAATTAACATCGTTAATCTCCATGATTTGACAAATCTCTTGATTGTCATAGCCTTCAATTAATTTAAGGGTCAAAGCAATTCTGTAATTGTCCTTCAATAATCGCATTGTCTGCATTACTTCTTGAGCCTTCAAGTTTGTGTACATTATATCAGGAGCAACTTCTTCAGTGTCTTCAACCCTATACAATACATCATCTAAAGCGACATGTTCTACTTTAATTGATTTTCTGTAGTGCTGGATACTATTGTTAATCACTATTCGCTTCAACCAGGCACCAAATGTGACCTCTGCTCGGTAACTGCCTAACTTGGAGAAAGCATTCAAAAACGATTCCTGCATTACATCCTCCGCTTCAAAGGAATCCTTTACAATCCGAAGCGCAGTGTTGTACATAGCTTTATAAAAGCGATTGTATACCGCTAGTTGCGCAGATTGTTTTCCTTTTAAAAAGTCTTTTAATAGTTGTTCAATATCTAACTCTTGTTGGCTCAAAAAGTTTATTCTTTACCTTAAAGATAGCACTAGTTGGAATTTGTTACAGTTGTGAGGATAAAAATTAGCAATAAGTTTGCTTTTTTTTGTACTTCGCTTTAAATCAACATGATGATGATGATGATAAACTAATTATCCGTATATTTATTTTTTGTATGATAATAATCAGCATATTACCATAGGCCAGAAGCTATCTACTTGTAATGAACGATACCCTAAGGTTTAATGCTAATACTATAGTTGATGAACAATTTGATTATGATCATCGTAACGTTAATT
>DATGOZ010000254.1:0-2181 GCA_035305395.1 Taishania sp.
AATTCGTTACCCAGATTGTTATGGTATCGATATGGCGAAGATGGGTGATTTCATTGCATTTGATGCTGCGATTGCTTTATTGAAACAAACGGGAAGAGGTAATGTTATTGATGAAGTTTATAGAAAATGTAAAGAACAAGAGCATTTACCAAAAGAACAAATCAAAAATTATGTGAAGGAAATTTACGCTCCATTCACAGATGAAGAAATTTCAGCTAAAATCGCAGAGATGTTGACTCCAGAAGATATCAATGCTTCTGTTGAAATTGTATATCAAACAGTAGAGAATTTACATAAGGCTTGTCCGGAGAATCTAGGTGATTGGTACTTCACGGGTGATTATCCAACGCCAGGAGGGAATAAGGTTGTGAACAAGGCCTTTATCAATTGGGTCGAGGGACGAAACGAAAGAGCATATTAAAACAAAAGGGCGTAAAATTTACGCCCTTTTTTAGTGTCTTATTTTGAGTGAAAATTATCCTTTCACAACAAATTCATTGATGATTAATTCCGCCAATTCAGAACCAATTCTGTCTTGCGCTTCAACTGTTGCAGCTCCGATGTGTGGAGTACAAGCAATTTTAGGGTGCGACAACAATGCTGGATTTGGATTAGGTTCGTTTTCGTAAACGTCCAATGCGCAAGCAGCAACTTTACCACTGTTTAAAGCATTGATTAATGCTTCTTCATCAAAGACTCCTCCACGAGCTGCATTAACTAAACGAACACCATTTTTCATTAGAGCAAATTCTTTCTCTCCGATTACAGCGCTACCATCAGCTTGTTTTGGAACGTGGATAGAGATATAATCACAAGCTCCCAAGACTTCGTTTAAGTTATTAGTCGTTGAGATTGGAACAGTTACTTCATGTCCGTTTCCAATTTTTACTTGAATGTTTGCAACATATTCGTTTTGGTCAACTGCAATAACGTTCATTCCTACACCTAGTGCGTAAGTTGCTAAACTTTGTCCAATTCTACCAAAACCGATGATTCCAAGCGTTTTACCTCTTAGTTCAACACCTTTTGCATAATCCTTTTTCAATTTACTGAAATCACCTCCTTCCATGTTCTTGTAAGAGTCGTGTAAGAAGCGAGAAATTGAAAACAAATGTCCCATTACCAACTCAGCAACAGACTGAGAAGATGAAGCAGGAGTATTGATAACAGTCAAACCTTTTTCTCGAGCGTAAGCAACATCGATGTTGTCCATTCCAACACCACCACGACCGATTAGTTTTAAGTTAGGACAAGCGTCAATAACCTCTTTTCTAACTGTTGTTGCACTGCGAACCAAAACGATTTCATAGTTTTCTTCGTTAATAGCTCTGATTAGATCATTTTGATCAACTTTCTCTGTAATTACTGTAAATCCTGCAGCTTCTAATTGTTGTTTTCCAATTGCAGAAATTCCGTCGTTTGCTAATATTTTCATTTTATGCATTTTTCGTTGCAAAATCATTCATCACATCTACCAATACTTGCACACTTGAAAGTGGTAAAGCATTGTACAAAGAGGCGCGATAACCACCAGTTGAACGGTGACCTTTTAAACCAACGATTCCAGCATCATTCCATGCCTTGTTAAATGATTCTTCTAAAGCAGCGTATTCATCTTTTAAAACGAAGCTTACGTTCATTTTTGAGCGGTCTTCCACTGCAACTTTCGATGTAAATAATGGATTGCGATCAATTTCGTTGTACAACAAAGCAGCTTTTGCATTATTTCTTTCTTCTGCAGCTTTAACACCACCAGTTGCAAGTAGTTCACGAAGGTTCAACATTGCAACGTAAACAGAAAATACTGGAGGAGTGTTCAACATAGATTCCTTTTCGTGTTGTTTCGCCAAGTTCATATAAGTTGGCATAAAAGGAGTTTTGAATTTTCCTAAAGCTTCTTCTTTTACGATATACAAAGTTGCCCCAGCAGGACCTAAGTTCTTTTGAGCTCCAGCGTAAATCAAATCAAAGTCAGCAACATTAATTTCCTGAGAGAAAATATCGGATGACATATCGCATACAACAGGTACATCAGCAACAAGTTGTTTTTGGAATTGTGTTCCGTAAATTGTATTGTTTGATGTATAGTGTAAATAATCTAAATTCGAAGGAATTTCAAAGTTCTTTGGAATATAAGAGAAGTTTTTATCTTCAGAAGATGCCAGAACGTTAACGTCTACA
>DATGOZ010000255.1:0-4572 GCA_035305395.1 Taishania sp.
CCTTTTTCATCGTGCATCGCACGAACTTTACCAAAGTTTCTTCCTACTAATACAACATCTCCAATGCGCAATGTTCCAGCTTCAACAAGCATGTTTGTCACGTAACCTTTTCCTTTATCCAAAGAAGACTCGATTACTACCCCCATTGCATTCTTGTTTGGATTTGCTCTCAAATTAAGCATCTCCGCCTCCAACAATACTTTTTCAAGTAATAAATCAATGTTGATATTTTGTTTAGCCGAAATTTCTTGAGATTGGTATTTACCACCCCATTCTTCAACTAAAATATTCATTTGCGACAACTGCTCACGAATTTTGTCAGGGTTTGCTCCTGGCTTATCGATTTTGTTAATCGCAAATACCATTGGAACTCCCGCAGCTTGAGCGTGAGAGATTGCTTCTTTTGTTTGAGGCATCACATCGTCATCCGCAGCAACAATGATAATCGCAACGTCAGTAACTTGAGCACCACGAGCACGCATCGCCGTGAAGGCTTCGTGACCTGGAGTATCCAAGAATGTCAAACGCTTACCATCTTTCACTACAGAGTAAGCACCAATGTGCTGTGTAATTCCCCCTGCTTCCCCTTCGGTTACATTCGCATTACGGATTTTATCCAATAATGACGTTTTACCGTGGTCAACGTGTCCCATTACCGTAATAATTGGCGGTCTTGAAACCAAATCTTCTTCTTTATCCTCAACAACATGGATTGCATCTTGCACATCAACACTTACGAATTCAGTTTCAAATCCGAATTCATCAGCGACAATTTGAATTGTTTCAGCATCCAAACGTTGGTTGATTGAAGCGAAAATTCCAAGCGACATACATGCAGCGATAACCTGTGTTGGTTGCACGTTCATCATGTTAGCCAATTCAGATACCGTTACAAACTCAGTAAGCTTAAGAACTTTTTGTTCCATTTCAGCTTGTAACTCTTCTTCATGGCGACGTTGTGCAAAACGATCACGCTTATCTCTTCTGTTTTTCGCACCTTTTGACTTCGCTCCTTTACTAGACAATCTAGCCAACGTTTCCTTGATTTCCTTTTGGATATCTTGTTCAGAAATTTCTGGTTTTTCCACACGTTGGTGTTGACCTCCTTTCTTGAAGTTTTTATTTTGTCCCGTATTATTATTCGACTGATTTGAATTAGCTTGCTGCTGTTGCTGTGCTTGCTTGTTTACATCAATCTTCTTAATACGCTTGCGTTTCTTGCGATCTGCATTACTTTGGTGTTGACCAGGAGTTTTTGGTTTTTCAACCGGCAACTCAATTTTACCAAGAACCTTTGGACCAGTTAACGTTTGGCTTTGTACTCGAATTGTTTCAATTTCTTCCACATGAGGAGTTTCCTCTACTTTTGGAGCAACTTCAACAACCTTTTCCTCTTTCACCTCTTGTTTAACCTCAATTGGTTTTGCTTCAACAACAGGTTCTGGTTTTTTAACTTCAGGAGCTTTAACTTCCTCTTTCTTCGGAGCAGGCTCTTCTTTCTTCTTCTTATCAGGTCGTGTTTTGGTGTTCAAAGAATCCAAGTCGATTTTTCCAATCACTTGAACTTTTACATCACCATCACCAATCGTTTTTGCTTCTTGTACTGGTTCACTTTTAACCTCAACAACAGGCTCAACTTTTGGTTCTTCAACCTTCTTTTTAACCTCCTCTTTTTTCTCAACAGGAGCTTCCTCTTTTGGACTTTCAACAGATACTGTTTCAGCAGATTCACCTCTTGTATCTTTAAGAGAAATCGTTTCACGCTTCTCTCTTTTTACTGGATTCTGCTTAGTTTGCTCCTTTAAGTCATGATCAGCTGCAAATTCTTGCCTCAAGAGACTGTAATGTTCCTCTTCCAACTTGGAATTGGGATTCGAGTCGATCTTGATTCCTTTAGAATCCAAGAAGTCGACTAACGTGGATATCCCCACATTCAATTCTCCTGCTGCCTTTCCTAGTCTTATTGGTTTTCCCGCCATAAAATCGTGCGTCCTTTTTTGCTTTTATTTATAATACCTGTTTAAATATACACTTTTAATCCTTATTCGAATTCTGCACGCAATATTTTAAACACTTCTTCTATTGTTTCTTCTTCTAAATCTGTACGGTGAACTAAGTCTTCGATACCGATTTCTAAAACGGACTTAGCAGAATCACAACCAATCGCTTTCAATTCATCGATGATCCATCCATCGATTTCATCTGCGAATTCATCTAAATCAACATCGTCAACATCAACTTCACCTTCACGGTATACATCTAATTCGTATCCTGTTAATCTTCCGGCTAATTTGATGTTGTATCCACCTTTTCCAATCGCTAAAGATACTTGATCTGGTCTCAAATAAACTCTTGCTCTTCCTTCACTTTCTTCAATTTCGATTGAAGAAATTTTTGCTGGTGACAATGCTCTTTGGATAAACAACTGTGGGTTTGTTGTATAGTTGATTACGTCGATGTTTTCGTTTCTCAACTCACGAACAATTCCGTGAATACGAGACCCTTTCATACCAACACATGCTCCTACAGGATCGACACGATCGTCGTAAGACTCAACTGCAACCTTCGCTCTTTCTCCTGGTTCGCGAACAATCTTTTTGATTGTGATTAATCCGTCGAATACTTCTGGAACTTCCAACTCAAACAGACGCTCTAAGAACTCAGGCGCTGTACGAGATAAAATAATTGTTGGTTGCGAATTACGCATGTCAACTTTTGATACAACAGCTCTGATTGTTTCACCTTTCTTGAAATAATCAGATGGAATCTGTTCTGATTTTGGTAAGATCAACTCATTGCCTTCATCATCCAAAACCAAAATCTCTTTTTTCCAAACTTGGTAAACTTCTCCTGTTACAATTTCGCCAATACGCTCTTTGTAAACTTTGTAAATATTGTCTTTCTCCAATTCCATGATTCGTGAAATCAAGTTTTGGCGTAATGACAAAATATTTCTTCTTCCGAAGTCTTCAAATTTAAATTCTTCAGTTACTTCTTCCCCGATTTCAAAATCAGGCTCGATTTTAATTGCATCAGAATAAGCGATTTCTGTATTTGGATCTTCTACCTCACCATCATCAACAATTTCTTTATTTAAGAAAATCTGAACGTCTCCTTTATCAATGTTCACAACGATATCAATGTGCTCATCTGTGTTAAATTTCTTTTTTAACATCGCACGAAAGACATCCTCCAAAACGTGTTGCATCGTTTGTTTATCGATGCTTTTCAATTCTTTGAACTCCGAAAACGACTCTACTAATTCAAGGCTATTCATATGGACCTATTTAAATGAAATAACAATTTTAGTTTCCTTAATATCGCTGAACGGCATTGTTAATTGTTCAACGATAATTTCTTTCTTTTTCTTCCCCTCTACCTGTACTTTTTTGCTTCGTTCAACAGTAATTCCTTGCTCATTCGCATCGATCAATGTTGCTTCTAGCTTAGAACCATCTTTCTTAACAACTTTAACAGTTCTTCCAATATTTTTAATGTATTGAGGCAAAACACGCAAAGGTCGATCTAATCCTGCTGATGAAACATTTAATTCAAAATCAGCTTGCTCACGATCTAAATTGTGCTCAATGTTGCGAGAAACTGACATACAATCTTCAACAGAAACGCCTCCTTGGTGCTTGTCCAACTCAACGTGTATTACATTCGAAGAAGAAATAGAAAGTTCTACAATAAACAAACCATTATCTAACTCAGCAATACGCTCATTTATCAACCCCTCAACTTTTGCTTTACTAATCATTTTATTGTATAAAAAGAGGGGACTTTCGTCCCCTCGTTCTCGTATTCTAATAATTTTATGGTGCAAATATACGTATATTTTTGATAATTACAATATTTTGTTGAAAAATTGATATGTTTACTTTTTGTGTAATTTTGAAGCGTGAAGATATTAATTGTAAGATTTAGTTCAATTGGAGACATCGTTTTGACGACTCCTATTGTCAAGGCTGTAAAGGAACAACTCCAACATGTAGAGATTCATTATCTCACAAAAAAATCTTTTGCATCATTGCTTCACGATAATCCAGCTATCTCGAAAATTTACACAATCGAAAAATCTATCAATGAAATTACCAACCAACTAAAGGTTGAAAAATATGACTATATCATTGATTTACACAAAAATATCCGAACTCTTCGTTTGAAAATAAAACTTGGTGTTCCAAATTTTTCCTTCGATAAGTTAAATATTCATAAATGGTTGTTGGTGAACTTCAAAATAAACCGAATGCCTCACCTGCATATTGTCGATCGTTATTTTGGTGCAGTAGAAAAATTGGGGGTAAAAAATGACGGATCTCATTGCAACGTAATGCTAAACAGCAAGGATGTTGTCGATGTTAAATCAACTTTAAACGTTACTCCCAAAGATTACCTGGCTGTTGCTATCGGAGCACAATTTGCAACGAAAACAATGCCCATCGAATTGATGACAAAAATTCTTAATCCCATTGACAAACCAATCGTTTTGTTAGGTGGAAAAACAGACTGCGAACGTGGTGAAACTCTAACAAAGCAACTTCAAACTGCTGGTTGCACCGTTATCAATGC
>DATGOZ010000256.1:0-2184 GCA_035305395.1 Taishania sp.
AATAGGGTCATTTATTTTCCTAGGTCCTACCGGCGTTGGTAAAACCGAACTCGCAAAGGTACTAGCAACATACCTATTTGATAAAGACGATGCACTGGTCAGAATCGATATGAGTGAGTATATGGAGAAGTTCAGTATCTCCAGACTGGTTGGTGCGCCTCCGGGATATGTTGGTTATGAAGAAGGTGGTCAGCTAACTGAAAAAGTGAGAAGAAAGCCTTATTCTATTGTCTTATTAGATGAGATTGAAAAAGCACATCCAGACGTATTCAATTTGTTGTTACAGGCTTTGGATGATGGGCATATGACAGATGGATTAGGTCGTAAAATCGATTTTAAGAATACAATCTTGATTATGACTTCTAATATTGGTGCACGTCAATTGGCAGATTTCGGTTCAGGTGTTGGATTTGGAACAAAAGCAAAAGAAGAGGCTAGAGATGAAAATGCACAAGCGGTGATTCAAAATGCCTTGAGAAAAGCATTCTCTCCTGAATTCTTGAACCGTATTGATGATATGATTATGTTCAACTCATTGAAACGTGAGGATATTCATAAAATCATTGATTTGGAGTTGAGCAAGTTGTATTCACGAATCAATACGCTTGGATACCAAATTGAATTGACTGAGAAGGCAAAAGACTTTATCGTAGATAAAGGATATGATGAGAAATTCGGTGCTCGACCATTGAAACGTGCAATTCAAAAATACATTGAAGATCCATTGGCTGAGGAGATTATCAAGTCTAATTTACACGAAGGAGATTTGATAAGAATGGATATTAATGAAGATTCAACTGGTTTGACTGTTTCAATAGATAAAGGAAAAGCTAAACAGAAGGTAAAGTAAGTATAGCTGATATTAATAGAGAAAGGGGCTGTCTCAAAAGAGATAGTCCCTTTTATTTTACCTCGAACCAAAAATCAAACTACCAATACGTACCATTGTACTTCCTTCTTCAATAGCTAATTGATAGTCTCCACTCATTCCCATAGAAATTACTGAAAAATAGTCGGCATTTTGGAAAAAATTGGATTTTAATGTATCAAAATAATGTTTGAGCGTTTTGAATTCACTGCGAATTTGTTGCTCATTTTCTGTGAAAGTTGCCATTCCCATAACCCCACAAATGCGAATATTGTTAAAGTTTTTGAACTCAACTGATTCTAACACTTGTTCTGCTTCGGAGAAATCTAAACCAAATTTTGTTTTTTCCTCGGCAATGTGGAATTGTAACAAGCAGTCTATTGTTCTATTGTTTTTCAATGCTTGTTTATTGATTTCAGCGAGTAGCTTCAAACTGTCAACTGCGTGGATTAATTTCACAAATGGGGCAATGTACTTTACTTTATTTGTTTGTAGGTGACCAATCAAATGCCATTCGATGTCATTTGGCATGACTTGCTGTTTGTCGCACATTTCTTGAACTTTGTTCTCCCCAAAGATGCGTTGACCTTGATTATAAATCTTTAAAAGTTCCTCAACGGGCTTTGTTTTAGAAACAGCAACTAATGTTACGTCCTTTGGAATTTCCTTGATGATATCTTGATAACTCATACTACAAAATTAGGGAATTCTTGCTTGAAATAGGTGTAATTGATAATTTGTAACAAATTTATATAGTTGTACGATTATTACAAATGGAAGATTTTTGATAAAACATTATCTTTGCTGCTCAAATGGAAAATTACGCATCATATCTCACACATCCAGTTTTCAAAGTTGTTAGTCAAATTGTAGCGGAAGAACAATTGGAAGCATACGTTATTGGCGGATTTGTTCGAGATATTTTCTTGGAACGTCAGCGTAAAGATATCGATATCGTTGTTGTTGGAAGTGGAGTAGAGTTGGCCGAAAAGGCTGCAGCAAAGCTACGTGTTAAAAAGGTGACGGTTTTTAAAAACTTTGGAACGGCATCATTTCGATACAAAGATTTGGATGTAGAATTTGTTGGTGCTCGTAAAGAATCCTACCAACGCGATTCACGCAAGCCAATTGTTGAAGATGGAACATTGAAGGATGATCAAAATCGACGTGATTTCACAATCAATGCGTTGGGCTTGTCTCTCAGAAAAGAGAATTATGGTGAATTGATGGATCCGTTTGGTGGATTGAAAGATTTAGAAAATCAACTCATTCGAACACCTCTCGATCCAGATATTACATTTAGTGACGATCCATTG
>DATGOZ010000257.1:0-2417 GCA_035305395.1 Taishania sp.
GGAATATTTTTTTCGACACATTGTTGCTCGTTTAGTCCAACCAATGCCACTTCAGGTTGAAGAAACATAATCGTACAAACATTGTCGATATTTAATCTATTTTCAACATTACCAAAAATCTTTTCTACTGCATGACGTGCTTCTATTTCCCCCATGTTCACCAAGGAAATTCCACCAGTAACATCACCAACAGCATAGATATGTGGGACACATGTTTGTGTATCGTCTACATCAATTACACCACGATCAGTAACATTAACTCCTACTTTTTCAAGATTAAGATTTTCGATATTTGCAACACGCCCGATTGACAACAGTGCTTTTTCAACTCGGATTGTCTGACGTGAACCGTCTGGGTAACTCAATTCGTATTCAACCTCACCATCAACTACTTCCATTCGCTCTAACGTTGCGTTGTGGTGAATGGTAACACCTCTATTTTCAAGATTTTTTGCAACCAAAATTGAGATATCTTCATCCTCACCAGGAAGGATTCTACTTTGGCGGTCAATTAAATAAACTTTTGTTTTGCCTAAGTTCGCAAAAATAGTCGCGTATTCACAACCAATTACACCAGCACCAACGATAACCAAACTTTTTGGATAATCTTCAATATGTTCAATTTCATCACTTGTTAGGATGAATTTCTCATCAATTTCATATTGAGGAAGGTGACGTGGTCTAGAACCTGTAGCAATGATGATATTTTCTCCGTAAATGATTTTTTCATTACCGTCGTTAACTATTTTAATCTCATGATCAGAAACAAAAGAAGCCTCTCCTCTTTCAACCCATAACAACTGATTCATTGTGTTGTCTTGAAGCATTTTCAAGTGCATTGAATATTGAAACTTGCGTTCAAGCTTTGCTTCATTCACAGTTTTTTGGACTGCCCCCCATGAGATTTCATATGGATCACGACCATCATGTACAATGGTATCGTTAATCCCTGCAACACGATTTGAAACCTCCCACAAGGTCTTTGAGGAAAGTGCGCCGTTATAAACACCAGCACCACCAATTTTATCTCGCTCAATTAGGCAGACTTTTTTCCCATAGTCTATCCCCCTCATTGCTGCAGCATAGCCCGAAGGTCCACCACCGATAATAATCAAGTCAAATGTGTTCATATTCAAAAAACTCGTAAAAATAGCAATTTTATTTTGACAGAAAAAGTGTACATCAATCAGATTTTAGCAATTATCTTTGTCATATGGATCAGTCATACAAAGAGTGGATGAACAAGGCAAATGCAAATAAAGAAAGCATTGCTAAACAAATGAATCAATTTAAACGTAAAAAACCAAAGAATTTAGATGATATATTTCACACACAACATCATCAAGTATTCAGAAAAATTGATTGTTTGAAATGTGCTAATTGTTGCAAAACTACAAGTCCAATATTTAGAGATGTTGACATCAAACGTATTGCCTCACACCTTCGCATGTCGGAAACAAATTTTATAAAAAATTACCTCAAAATTGACGAAGACAATGATTACGTGTTACAGCAATCTCCTTGTCACTTTTTATTACCCGACAATACGTGTATAATCTACGAACATAGACCTTTAGCCTGTCGAGAATATCCGCACACAGACCGAAAAAACATGGTTCAAATCATCGATTTAACATTGAAAAATGCAGAAATCTGTCCAGCAGTTTCACAAATACTTTTAAATATCAATAAAACTTGATAAATTCAGCCAACTTTTTAGGCTTAAATTTCGTTTACTTATTAATTAAGTAAATTTGGTTTATATAAAATTGAAATACACAACTTATGCGAAAGCTTCTCCTTATTATTTCACTCCTTTTGATAACTAACACCTTTGCACAAAGAGGTCACGACGGAGATTATACCACTCCTGGAATAGGGTCGATTGTGAATACTTATTCAAAAGTTAATGGAACTATTGCACCTAGCAGTACAACAATCACGGTTGCCAATGCTGCATTCGCAAGTTCACTAGCTCCTGGTGACTTAATTATGATTGTGCAGATGCAGGGTATTTTCATTTATGATGGAACTGTATCAATTGATTATTACAATTCCTTAATGGGATGGGGGTCTGCGGTTCCATACCCTTCAGTCCCTAACCCACATGCTCAAACAGAACTTTATGGCAAGGTAAATGATTACATGCAAGTTGGATATCATGAATTGCGTGAAGTAGTTTCGGTTGCTGGAAATACCATAACATTGAACTGTGGATTGACTAAAGACTACAAAGAGTTTCCTGTCGAAAGTGATCACGGAATTTTTGGAGCAGTACAAGTTGTCGCTGTTCCTCGCTATCAAAATGTTACTATTCCAACAGGTACAAGTATAACTGCCCCAGCTTGGAATGGTCAAACTGGAGGTATTGTCGCTTTAGAAATCAACGGAAATCTTTCTATTAATGGTACAGGGAA
>DATGOZ010000258.1:0-3791 GCA_035305395.1 Taishania sp.
CAGATTTTGTTTCACCTGCATTCAAAGCGAGTTGTACTTCTTCAATATTCATCAAAATTTGTTCATCTTCTCCAGCTGGACTAAAGGTTGTCCCACCAGGAATAGCAATGTTCATCGATTGTGGAGTAATATTGCTCACTGTCAGCGTAATTCCTTTGTGACCTAGCTTACTAAAAGTTGGTGCAACTTTAATTTTTCCTAATTTAATAGCTTCAGTAATATCAATTGTTGATGCAGCACTACAAAACACCCAAAAAATCAAGGAGATAGAGATAAAAAGAGATTTCATGGCTTCTAGTTTTTAATCATAACGAGTTGATATTTTATTCGTTACATTAAAAACCGCATTTTAATTCATTATTCAAACTTCATGATACCATAAAGCTCTTTTCCGTTGTATTCTGAGAAAAGTAACATTTCTTTGGTATTGAGATCGATTTTAAATTGACGAGGAACAGCAACAGTTTTGGTGTCCTTGCGACCAAATAACGTATAGCGTTTTTGTTGACCTGTTGCAATATCAATTTCCGTCATTGCAACAGCATTGTGTTTGATATTGAATCGTGAAGGATATGCTCTATTAGCGATGTAATTACCTTCTTCGTTGTAATTGTCGATGTTGTCGTTGAAAATCAAACGAATTGTTGAACCATCAATGATACTAGCAAATGAACTGTATGGTCCACCATCATTTGTAGAAACTTGCGATTTTTTTACTTTTTCAATCCACTGAAAAGTGCCTGCTTCATTGATTCGAAATACAATAATGTCGTTGAAGTAATAGGTATAACTAAATGTAACCATGCTGCGAACATCCGAAAACGAGCGAACTACGACATAAGATTGTTCCATGATTCCAATCAGACTACCATCAGGTAAAATCTGTGCCTCACGCATTTGATAATTGTATAATGCTGGTTCGTCTTTTCCTTTAGCTTCCAATTTTTCAATGCGATTAATCTCCTTTTCGCTCCAATCTTCGGTAATGAAATCTTTTCCAAATTCTTGAAATCCTTCACGTATAACCCGCTGATTCTTGAAGTCTAAATCCATGAAAAAAATTCCCTGTACACCACGAAATTCATTCGGTCCATATACTCCAGTTATCACAAACTTAGAACTATCATCTGTATTGATCGACATTGCTTCGATGCGTCTTCCCTGCACATTCATTGTGTATTTTTCTAAACCATCTTCGTTACTAGCTTGAAAAATGTGCATTGCTTTGTAAATCAAATCTGGTTGACCATACCCACGGTTTTCATTCTTTGTAAATTCCTTTACTGTAAAGAAATAATGACCTGTATTGCTCAATAAATGGTCTGTTATTTGAGAATAGCGCGACTCAATTGGTACTTCGTATTCTCCCTTATCGATTGGTTTAAATTTCTTGTCAAAAATCGCGTAGCCGTAAACATCATTTTCTTTCTTTTTGCCGACCAACAACCAAAGAACAGCAAAGTAATTTTTATCCTTCGATTGAATAACCTTAATCGGATACTTGGACATTCCTTTTGGAATTTCGTACTCAGCCAAAAGAATGGCTTCTCCCATTGGTTCCAAATTGTATCCATAAGGTTGCAAGTAGATTGACTCACGACCATCACGAATGTTTGTTAGAATAACAGCTGGATGTTCATCAACAATGATAACATGCTCAAAATTTGCAATATTTTGGTTGACTGCAATTGAGATTCGCTTAGATTTTAACTCCTCTAGGTCTTCAAAACGTGACAAGTAATAGCCGCCAAAGACATTGGTACCTTTCCATCTTAAAGTGTAAAAATCCTGGCTATGGAAAGGCATCATCTCAATCAATTGACCAGATCTTCCTTCCAATTTACCCCATTTGATTGTCGCATTCTGACCAAAACCAGTAATCTGGATTAGTAAAAAACTTAACAACAAAATGCAGTATCGAACCATAATTTTTATTTAACCAATTGAATTCCTGTATAATTGTGTGGTGAAATTCGCTTCAACTCTTCTTTCAAACTATCACTCACATTCAATGTATCAACGAACGAATGAACAGTTTGTTTTGTTACACGCTCATTTTTTCTAGTCAATCCTTTCAATGCTTCGTAAGGTTTTTCAAATCCTTCTCTACGTAAAATTGTTTGGATTGCCTCAGCAACAACAGCCCAGTTATCTTCCAAATCATTGTGGAAAGCTTCTTCATTCAACAACAATTTTTCCAACCCTGTCAATGTTGCTTTGATTGCAATAAACGTATGTGCAAAAGGCATACCAATTGTTCTCAATACTGTTGAATCCGTTAAATCTCGTTGCAATCTTGAAACCGGCAATTTGATTGCTAAATGTTCGAATAACGCATTTGCAATACCAATGTTTCCTTCTGAATTTTCAAAATCAATCGGGTTCACTTTGTGAGGCATTGCAGAAGATCCTACTTCACCTTCTTTCAATTTTTGTTTGAAATATTCTTCCGAAATGTACGTCCACATATCGCGATCTAAATCCAAAATGATGGTATTGATACGCTTCATTGCATCAAACAAAGCCGCTAAGTTATCGTAATGTTCAATCTGCGTTGTTGTTTGCGAACGATCCAACTTTAAAATATCATTTACAAAGTGATTTCCAAACTGCACCCAATCGTGTTGAGGAAAAGCAACATGATGCGCATTGAAATTACCCGTTGCTCCACCAAATTTTGCCGAAAAAGGGACTTGTTTCAACATGTTCAATTGCTTTTCGATACGCTCTTCGAACACTTGAATTTCTTTTCCTAAACGAGTTGGAGACGCTGGTTGACCATGCGTTCTTGCAAGCATTGGAATATCTTTCCATTCTAATTTTAAGGTCTTCAATTTTGCCAATAATTTTTCAATCAATGGAAAATATTGTTCCTCAATTGCCTCTTTCAAAGAAAGGGGAATCGCAGTATTATTGATATCTTGGGATGTCAATCCGAAATGTACGAATTCAAGATACTTTTCAAGCCCGAGTTCTTCCATTTTTGATTTAAGGAAGTACTCAACTGCTTTCACATCGTGGTTTGTCGTTTTTTCAGCATTTTTAATCCACAAGGCATCTGTTTCTGAGAAATTCTCACAAATTGCACGCAAATCAGCATACTTCGCCTTTGGGAAATCACTCAACGGTTTGATTCCACTTTCCACAAGTGCAATTAGGTATTCTACTTCAACAATCACACGGTATTTAATCAACCCAAACTCTGAAAAATAAGGTTGAAGTTCTGAAGTTTTACTATGGTAACGCCCATCGATTGGCGAAATTGCTGTCAAATTGCTTAATTCCATTTTTATAGTTTTCTCAAGATTTTTCTAATACTTGCTTAATCAAAAAAGTAAGTGGCAAAGATAGTAATTTTAACACTTCGTCGGTTTGTAATCTCCAATTTAGATTTTTTTACTATCTTAACCATAAAAGGTATTAACTGACCTTGTAATATTAAATTGTAAAATTTATATTTGTCTGAATAAGTGTAATTTATTGTCATCACGAGTTTATGGAAAATAATCAGTTAGATTTAATCAGTGTCATTGTAACAATTAATCAATCATTGGATCTTGTATGGGAAACGTGGAATGACGAAACACAAATGAAACATTGGGCCTTCACTACTCCTGAGTACGAAGTTCGCAATGCTAAAAATGACCTGAAAATTGGTGGTGGATATTCGTATGACATGGTTTCCAAAGAAAATGGTATGGCATTTCAATATGCTGGTACATATACACAAATTGATTTAAACCAATTCATCTCATTCGAATTAAATGATGGCAGAAAAGTTGATATTGAGT
>DATGOZ010000259.1:0-9858 GCA_035305395.1 Taishania sp.
GTTAACTGCAATAGAAGGGAATTTACGTCCTACAATGCTCATAGTTTTTAATTTTATGTGTGAATAAATAATTTTCTGACACAAAGATAATCACCTTTTTGACTTAGAATTGATT
Organism: Taishania sp.; assembly: GCA_035305395.1. GTDB lineage: Bacteria > Bacteroidota > Bacteroidia > Flavobacteriales_D > Crocinitomicaceae > Taishania. Next base: position 116 of record DATGOZ010000259.1, read on the forward strand.
ATAAAAGTTGATAAGTATATAGATAAAATTTATATGTTTTAAAATTACATAAAGATTAAATCTGAAAGCACTAAAAATCATTCAATTGTTAGGTAATATTTGCAATTTGTTGGTTGAACATATTTAAAATGGACGTATATTCGTATTAAAGTTTAGTTAAACGCAAGAGTATGAAGACAGATCCGGAATTATTGAAACATTTGATGCAACAAGGTACGTTGTTACCTCAGGAAGAAATGCTTGAGATAGCAAAACGAAAAGGTAGTTTGTATATCGGAATTCCGAAGGAAATTTCTTTTCAAGAAAATCGTGTTTCATTGGTTCCTGAAGCTGTTTCGTTACTTGTGTCAAACGGTCACCGTGTAAAGATTGAAACAAAGAGTGGAGAAGGGGCAAATTTCTCGGATCGAGATTATAGCGAAGCTGGAGCTGAAATTTGTTACGACCGCGAGGAAATTTTTAAATGTGATATCATCTTCAAAGTGGCTCCTCCTTCGGCAGAAGAAGTGGATTTAATGCCAGGTAATCAGACGTTGATTTCAGCACTTCAGATTTCGATTCAACCAAAGGAAATTTTACAGAAACTGATTAATAAGAAAATTACAGCAATTGCATGGGATTACATTCGTGATGAAGAAGGTTCTTTCCCCGTGGTCCGCACCTTAGGTGAAATGGCTGGTACAACTTCTGTTTTGATTGCTGGTGAATTACTGTCAAAATACAGCAATGGAAAAGGCATGATGCTTGGAGGAGTTTCAGGTGTTCAACCAGCAGAGGTGGTTGTTATTGGTGCTGGTTCTGTGGGTGAGTACGCAACGCGTGCAGCATTGGGACTTGGAGCAAATGTGAAAGTTTTTGATAATTCATTAACACGATTGAGAAGACTTCAAAACGATATCGGTACGCGCATTTTTACTTCTGTTATTCAACCTAAAGTTCTGGCGAAAGCTTTGAAACGTGCAGATGTTGCGATTGGTGCATTGAGAGCTCCATTGGGTCGCACTCCGTGTATAGTTACAGAAGAAATGGTACAGGAAATGAAACAGGGCTCTGTGATTGTTGATGTGAGTATCGACCAAGGTGGTTGTTTTGAAACTTCTCGTGTAACCAATCATAAAAAGCCAACGTTCGTAGAACATGGTGTTATCCATTACTGTGTGCCCAATATTGCTTCTCGTATTTCGAGAACTGCATCTTTTGCCTTGTCAAATATTTTTTCTCCAATTTTATTGGAAATGGGGAATGCCGGTGGTTGTGAAAACTTAATAGCAGGTGATGTAGGCTTTAGAAGTGGTGTTTACATCTACAAAGGAAACTTAACTAGCGAGGTACTAGGTAAGGTATTTGATTTGAAATACAAAAGTATCGAATTGTTATTAGTTGGACTGAAAAGAGGACAATAAGATGCGTGTCATTCAACCGCTCAATTTACCGAAAGCGCCATTGAAACTTACAAAATCAAATGATTCAATATACGTTTGGTGTGAGATTCGTGGTAAGAAATTATTATTAACTCCTGAAGAATGGGTGCGCCAACATGTGATTCATTATTTGATGTCAACTGTTGGAATTCCACGTGAACGTATTGCTTCAGAAATGGCAATTCAAGTCAATGGACTTACGCGTCGTTGTGATATTGTTGTGGTAGATCGAACTGGTAAACCCAAAATGATAGTAGAATGTAAAGCAACAGCAATTCCAGTCAATGAAAAAGTGCTATTTCAAATTGCACAATACAATCGCGAATTACAAGTCGATTATTTGATGTTGACGAATGGCAATGATCACTTTTTAGCGAAGATTGATACAATCAATGGAGAATTGGTACTTTTAGAGAATCTAGATAAAGAATGGTTAATCTGAATTATCAATTATCAATTATCAATTATCAATTGTCAAGTATCAAATGTCAATTATCAAATGTTATGAATTAAGATTTCGTGAGTAATAAGAATTTCTATTTTGAAACTTTGCTAATTGTTCATTGCTAATTTTTGTAACTTACAATTTAATTAAACCACACCGCCGAAGGCAGCAGCGCAGCTAATCTTCAATTTTCAACCTGCAACCTGCAATTTATAATCTACACACCCCACGTCAAAATTCGCGCATCATCAGAGCAAGAAGCAAAGGTATTATCTGAAATTTTTAATAGCTTGTTAACTGAATGTCTGTGACCGCCAGCTTTTAAATCCAAGCGTTGTAAAACCTGAACAGTATCCAAATTCCAAATTTTGATGGTCTTATCTCTACTCGCAGTAATGAAATGATTTTGATTCAATCGCAGGATATCATAAATCATGAAATTATGTGCCGGAATACTTTTGAAATTAGTCATTGATTTCAAATCCCAAAATTTTAAATGAGCATCTTTTCCACCCGAAATTAAAACCTCGTTATCAATGAGTAGGAGGGAACCTACTCCGTCTTGATGAGCTTCTAGTTCATGAATTAAGTTGTAATGATTAATCTCAACAAACCGTAGTTTTCCATCCTGACTTCCGAAAATCACTTGGTTGTTGGTTTCGTCGAAAATGATGGTTCTTATTTTACCGCAATCAAAAGGAAGTTTAATTACCAATTCTAGTGTCTTGGTATTCCAAACAGAAATCAAACCATTTCCATCTCCTACGAAAAGTAAATTGTGTTGCGGAATTTCAAGCATTGCAAAAATTCCATGATTGTGAAGTGTATAAAGCTTGAGTTCTTTTCGCTCGATTAGGTCAACAAAGTGCAAATGGCCGGTTGATAATCCAATTGCTAATTTGGAATTCGAATCAATCAATTGAATGGAATACGGTGTATTGGGCATCTTGATAGCAAACTTATCTTGTTCACCTGTATTTACATTCCATCGAACAACGTATTTATCGGCACTTGCTGAGTAAATGTAAGTTTCGTCAAATTGAAGCGAATAGATAGCTCCTGAATGTCCTTGTATGGAGTGTAGCTTTGTAAATTGCATAACAAATGTTGAGTTGAACAAAATTCAAGGCAATGATACAAGGATTTTGTCAGATTTTAGCTATTTCTCCTTGCTTTTCTAGTAATGAACTAGAATTGAAGTGCCTGTTCCTTTAATGCTGTTAAACTCAATAGTTCCTTTGATTTCCTTGATTCGATCCTGCATGTTCTGAAGACCATACCCTTTTTGAACGCTATCTATATCAAAACCAATTCCGTTGTCTGTAATTTCAATAGTGCCTTTTCGGATTTTCACCGTTAACTCACTACAGTTAGCATATTTTGAAGCATTGTTGATGGATTCTTGAATAATTCGGAACAAGTGTAATGCCAATGAAGGAGTCAAACTTTCTGAGTTGTCATGCACTTCTATTTGGTAACGAATTTCCTTATCTTCTAGTAATCGATTTGCATATTCTTTGGTCTTTTGATATAATTCTTCAATTGTCAATTCTTGTTTGTGGATCGACCAAATAGTTTCTCTTAGGACATGATTTGCGTTGGTAGAAATTTCTCGAATTGCTAATAAATCTTCTTTATCAGCTTCGTTTGTTGTTTTAAACATTTTCAGATCAATTTTCGAAGAAATCAATGTAAGTTCCGCACCTAAATTGTCGTGTAAATCTCGTGCAATCCGACTACGTTCATTTTCAAGGTTTTGTAAGATTGTGATAATCGTTTTTTGTTTGTCGACCTTTCTTGCTTGTAAAATCAACGCCAAAACAATCATTAGAATAATGATCGCACCAACTAATGCAATTAAAATGAGTGTTTTGTTTTTATTCTTGATAACTTCTTCTTGAAGTAATCGTTCTTTTTTCTCAGTTTGATATTTTTTCTCTAATTCATTGATGTTTTCGCGATTGCTAATTTGGTCAACACTATCTTTTGCTGCATGGTATTTTCGAATGTATTTGATTGATGATGCTAAGTCATGCTGCATTTCATATAAATATCCATACGTATCGAGTGATTGTAGGTATGCATTTGCATAGTTGTATTTTTTAGAATAATACATCGAAGAATCGAGATATAACTTAGCATTTTTGTAATCTCCAAAATTCATGTAAACCTCTGCTAAATTGTTGAGTCCGTCAGCGAGATTTGTATAATCTTTGTTTTCACGGTCAATTTGAAGTGATTTTTCGAAATAAACCAATGCAGAATCGAGTTGTCCTAGGTAAAAGTAAATACCTCCGATATTATTGACAGATTCAGAAATTCCGACTTTGTTGTTAAGTTTTTTTTCGATGGCGTAACTTTTTTGGAAATAAGACAACGCTCCTTCTAAATCATCTTGATTGGCCAAGACAATACCAAGCATGTTGTAGCTCTTAGATATTCCTTGTTGGTTTTTGATCGATGTAAAATGATTTAATGCACTATTGTGATATGTTTTTGCCTTGTCAAAATCTTCGAGTGATTGATATACTAAACCAATGTTGTTTTCGACTGTCGCTACGTCCTCAAAGTTCTTATTCTTTTCGTAAATGCTTAATGCAGCTAGGTAGTAATTAATTGCTTTTTCATTTTCCCCTATTCTTCTGTATGCCGCTCCTAGATTATTATACGCTGAAGCTTTTGTTGTTTGGTTTTTCGTTTTGTTTAAAACCTTGTTAGTCAATCGAATTGATTCTTGATATTCACCTTTAACACGTTTGACGATGGCAATATTTAAATCAATTTTTTCCTTTAATCCTTCAGATGGATCCTGCTCTTTTGCTTTACTGAGATATGAAAAAGCCTTTTCTGGGTCTGTTGTTAGTATTTTTTCCGCTTTTGAATTTAGTTCATCAGCCGTTTGTGAATAGATTGGATTTACAATTGTTAAAACTAGAACGAATAAGTAGCAAATAGTTCTCATGCACATCAAGTTTATAGTAATACATTTTGTGAACTCGAAAAAGTTCTATTCAATTAATTTGTTGTATTTCAAACAGGTAATGCTAGAGAGGTATCATTTGACGAAAGTAAGGATTAATTCCTTTTAATAGAACAAAAAATGAAAAATAGAGGTATTTTTTTGATTGATAATGTAAAGTAAATCAGTTGTTTTGCTTTATTGGTAGGGTTTTCCGCGTGATTAATAGAAGAGATAATTACAATAGCCCGCCTTTTTTTGCTTTTTCTAATGCTTCAATTTTATTGTGTACTTTCATCTTTTTATAGATGTTTTCGACATGTTTTCTTGCCGTTCCATAGCTGATGAATAGATTCTCAGAGATTTGATCGTAGCTCAATCCTTTTGCAATCTGTTCCAAAACTTCTTGTTCACGTTTTGTTAATTCGTAATCTACATTCACTGTCACCTCAGCGGGTTTCCCTCTTTTGATGAGGTTGAGTGATTTTTTAGCAATCATTGGACTCATTGGAGCACCACCTTCAAGTGCTTCATAGATTGACTTGTGAACTTTTGCTGGAGGTTCGTCTTTCAATAGATAACCACTTGCTCCAGCCATAATTGCTTCAAAAAGATTTTGTTCGTCGTCAAAAACAGTACACATGACAATTTTGATATTTGGCCATCTGTTAGAAATGATTTCAGTAGCCTTGACCCCATCCATTACAGGCATATTGATGTCCATTAGAATCACGTCTATAGCATGATTTTTCTCAAGACGATCAATCATTTCTTGTCCGTTTGTTACTATGTCAACAACTTTAAATTCAACAGCAAGCTCAATTTTTTCTTTTAAAGCTTGAGCTAATTTGGTAATATCTTCAGCAATAGCTATTTTAATCATAGGAGAATTAAAAAATAATTTCGAGGTAAAGTTGCGAATAAAACCAACGTTATGATATACGATATTTAGCTGATTTTAAATACATATTCAAAAATGAGATATTTTTTTCAAATAAAAAAGGAGTGAAAAACTCACCCCCATATAAAAATTGGATAATTATAAACTATCCATTGATAGCAACAACCTCTTTAACTTCAGGAATATGTTGTTTCAATAGGTTTTCGATTCCTCCTTTTAATGTTGCTGTAGAGGATGGGCAACCTGAACAAGATCCTTTCAGGATTACTGTTACAGTTCCGTCGTTAAAACCAAGATAATCAATTGCTCCACCATCATTTTCTACTGCTGGGCGTACATATTCATCCAAAATATTAGCAATTGCGTCATCAAACTCCGAAGGCGATAAGTTTGCCAAAATTGAAGCCTTTTCTTCATTTACAGCTCTTGATTCAGCGTTTGCATTCTTGTCAGGCATCGCGATAAGAATATCTTTTCCTTCTTCAATCCATGTTTTGATGAATTGTCTTAATTCCATTGTGATGAAATCCCAAGGAACATTGTCAGTTTTGGTAATTGTAACAAAGTTGGCAGCGATAAATACACCGTCAACAAAAGGAAAAGAGAATAATTCTTCAGCCAAAGGAGAGTAACCTTTTGCCTCACTTTTATTTGTGAACTCAACAGAATCTCCCGTACCAATCAAGTATTTGTTAGCAACAAACTTCATTGTTGAAGGGTTTGGTGTCATCTCAGAGTATATTGTAACTGGGACTTTCATTTTTTATGATTTTTTTATTGTACAAAAGTAATCAAAATTGAGAGAATAGGGATCTCATTTTGGCTTTTAAAAGTATCAAATAGAAGTCAAATCAACGAGTTGTTAACAATAAATTAAGAAAGTGTTAGAAAATATCTGATCATTTTGGACGTTCATCCAATAAGTTGCGCTATTTTTGTCGCGAAAATATAGCACTGCTAAAAATATGTAACAATATGGATATGTTTGGAAAGTTGGGCAAAAATACAGATTTAAAGACATCTATAGGATTGGACGATTTGGGTAATCAGTTTTGGAATTTAACTCCAGCTGAATTAGTTGAAGATACAATCTTATTGGGGCAAGGGATGTTGACAGATACTGGAGCTATCGCTATAGAAACAGGTGAGTTTACAGGAAGGTCTCCAAAAGATCGCTTTATTGTCTGTGATGCAAAAACTGAAAACTCTGTTTGGTGGGGTGATATCAATATTAAGTTCTCAGAAGAGAAGTTTGATGCGCTTTACAACAGAATGAAAGCCTATTTAATAGGTAAGGATGTTTACGTCAGAGATGCGTACGCATGTGCGGATGAAAATTACCGAATGAATATTCGTGTTGTCACGGAAACTCCTTGGTCTAATCATTTTGCGAGCAACATGTTCTTACGTCCAACTGATGAAGAATTAGAAAATTTTGATCCAGAATGGCACATTGTTTGTCTTCCGGGATTCAAAGCAATTCCTGAAGTTGACGGAACAAGACAGGCTAACTTTGCAGTGTTAAATTTCACAAAGAAAATGATCATTATTGGTGGAACTGGTTATACAGGTGAAATCAAGAAAGGGATTTTCTCTGTTTTGAACTACGTACTACCACATGAAAGAAACGTATTGTCAATGCACTGTTCAGCTAATATCGGAGAGGCAGGAGATACAGCTGTATTCTTCGGATTGTCAGGAACTGGTAAAACAACATTGTCTTCAGATCCACACAGAAGATTGATTGGAGATGATGAACATGGTTGGGCTGATAATTCTGTTTTCAACTTTGAAGGAGGTTGCTACGCGAAAACAATTGATTTGTCTCGTGAAAAAGAACCTCAAATTTATGATGCAATTAAATTTGGTGCAATCTTAGAAAACATTGGATTCATCGATGGTACTTCTACACCAGATTATGCAGATAATTCAATTACAGAAAATACACGTGTTTCTTATCCGTTAGAGCACATCGAAAATACAGCAGTTCCTTCAATTGGTACAGCACCTAAAAATATTTTCTTCTTGACATGTGATGCATTTGGAGTTTTACCTCCAATTTCTCGCTTGACAAGAGAACAAGCAATGTACCACTTCATGTCTGGTTATACTGCTAAAGTTGCTGGAACAGAGGTTGGAATTACAGAGCCTACAACAACTTTCTCTGCTTGTTTTGGTGCTGCGTTCTTACCGTTACACCCAGCAAAATACGCTGAGTTGTTAGGACAAAAATTGGAAGGTACTGATATCAAAGTATGGTTAATCAACACAGGATGGTCTGGCGGTGCTTACGGGGTTGGTTCTCGTATGAAATTATCTTACACACGTGCAATGATTACTGCAGCATTGAATGGAAAATTGGATAATGTAACATTTGAAAAATTACCAATCTTTGATTTAGAATTCCCAACTTCTTGTGAAGGAGTTCCATCAGAAATTTTGAACCCACGTTCAACTTGGGCTGATAAAGCGGCTTACGATGAAACAGCAAATAGCTTAGCTTCTCAGTTTGTGAAAAACTTCGAAAAGTTTGCAGATCAAACAAGTGAAGCTATCAAAAATGCTGCACCAAAGGTGATGGTATAATTGAAATCTAAATAGATTAGAAATCCTAGGTGAGTTTTCATCTAGGATTTTTTTATTTCATCTATTTCATTAACTTTAAGTGAATTGATGTGGATACTCAAATGCAAAGTCTTAAAGTAATATTGTTGTCTTTCGTTCTTCTAGTGGCAGGAGCTTGTAAGAAAAAACAAGAGGAGGAACCAAATGAGGTATTAACCTTTTGGATGGTGAAAAATCCAAATAGTCAAGCATCAGTTAAATTTAATGCGCTAGATTTAAATTGGACTGAACTTGAGAATGGGCAACTTGAAATAAAACAAGTACTTAAGGTTGGAGAAGAAATAGAAATAAAGCATCGATATAGTGCCGTATTTTTTTAAGTAATCTCTTCTAGATTTTCAGAAGATTTAAATTTTTATTGGTAAAACAACTCGCACGTTTTTATACCTATGAAGGTAATTCCACTTATCTGATTAGGGGACAGTAATAATTTTTTAGGAGCGAAAAGGTTTGAAGCTGTTTTGAATCCCTAGGTAGTTTTGCTTAGGGATTTTTTGTTTGGTATCAGACTTGACAGAATGCGCTCCTTTCAAACATTTATTGTAATTTTGGGTAGCATTAAAAAAAATGGCAAACATTCCTCCACATATCGTTGATGACATCATGCAAACCGCCCGTATCGAGGAGGTTATTGGAGAATATGTGAGTTTGAAAAAAGCGGGGTCTAACCTAAAAGGACTTTCACCATTTACAGATGAACGAACTCCATCATTTGTTGTTTCTCCAGGAAAACAAATTTTTAAGTGTTTTTCGACTGGAAAAGGTGGGTCTGTTGTAACGTTTTTAATGGAGAAGGAACACTTTTCCTATCCAGAAGCACTTCGTTGGTTGGCTGATAAATATGGTATTCAAATTCCAGAAGATAAACCACTGACTTCTGAAGAACAAGCTGCGATCTCTGAGCGTGAAAGTCTGCACATTATCAATGAGTTTGCAAAAGAACATTTCAAGAAAAAGTTGCACGAATCGGATGAAGGGAAGGCTGTAGGTTTGTCCTATTTCTTGGAACGTGGTTTTCGTCCAGATATCATCGAGAAGTTTCAATTAGGTTACTGTCTCAATGTGAGCAATGATTTTACTGAAACAGCACTCAAAAAAGGATACAAATTAGAGTATCTTGAAAAGGTTGGGTTGACAAAGACCAAGGATGATCGCCATTTTGATTTTTTCCGTGGTCGTGTGATGTTTCCAATTCACTCAGTTTCGGGACGTGTACTTGGTTTTGGAGGTCGTACCTTATTCACGGATAAGAAGATTGCAAAATACTTCAATTCACCTGAAAGTATCATTTACAACAAGAGTGAAATCTTGTATGGATTGTTTTTCTCGAAAGGTGATATCATCAAGTACGATAACTGTTTCCTATGTGAAGGATATACAGATGTCATCAGT
>DATGOZ010000260.1:0-5500 GCA_035305395.1 Taishania sp.
AATATTTCCATGCTTTTTAAAAGGTAATGTTTCAGCTTTGTTTTCAAGCATTTTGAATCCTGCGATAACTTTAGCTCTTGTTTCTTCAGGCAAAATGACATCATCAACAATTCCTCTTTCCGCTGCACGGTATGGATTTGCGAACATTTCAGCATATTCTGCTTCTTTTTCCAACCACTTCGCTTGAGGATCTGCAGCCTCAGCAATTTCTCTTTTGAATATAATTTCTGCAGCACCTTTTGCTCCCATTACAGCAATTTCAGCTGTTGGCCATGCAAAGTTTAAGTCGGCACCAATAGATTTAGAGTTCATTACATCAAATGCACCTCCATACGCCTTACGAGTGATTACTGTAATTCTTGGAACTGTCGCTTCAGAGAATGCATACAATAATTTTGCTCCATGTGTGATGATTCCTCTCCACTCTTGGTCTGTTCCAGGCAAGAATCCTGGTACATCTTCAAATACCAATAATGGAATATTGAACGAATCACAGAAACGGACAAAACGAGCTCCTTTTCTTGACGCATCGATGTCCAATACACCTGCTAATGCAGCTGGTTGGTTTGCAACAATACCAATTGTTTTACCCTCTAAGCGAGCAAAACCTACAACGATATTTTTAGCAAAATCTTCGTGAACTTCTCTGAATGAATTATCGTCGATAACTGCATCAATCACCTTGCGGATATCATATGGTAAGTTCGCATTATCAGGAATAATCGTTTTGATTGTCTCCAATTTTGTTTTATTAAATTCAAATTTTGTTGGACTTGGAGCCAATTCTTGACAATTTTGAGGAAGGTATGTCAACAAGTCTCTTACTTTTTTCAATGCCTCAACATCATTCGAAGCAGTGAAATGGTTAACCCCTGATTTTTCAGCGTGTGCTTTTGCTCCACCTAAATCTTCAGAACTTACTTCTTCATGTGTAACGGTTTTAACTACGTTTGGTCCTGTAACAAACATATACGAAGTATCTTCCACCATCAAGATGAAATCTGTCAAAGCAGGAGAATAAACTGCTCCACCAGCACATGGTCCCATGATTACAGAAATTTGAGGAATCACCCCAGAAGCTCTTGTATTGCGGTAGAAAATATCTGCATATCCAGCCAAGGAAACAACCCCTTCTTGAATTCGAGCACCACCTGAATCATTCAAACCAATGATTGGAGCACCATTTTTCATTGCTAAATCCATCACACGACAAATTTTTGCTGCGTGTGTTTCTGATAATGAACCTCCAAGCACTGTAAAATCTTGAGAAAAAATGTAAACAAGTCGACCGTGAATTGTTCCATAACCAGTTACAACTCCATCACCAGGAATTTTTTGCTTATCCAACCCGAAAGATGTTGCTCTATGCTCAACAAATTGTCCGATTTCTTGAAAAGAACCTTCATCTAACAATAAAGTCACACGCTCACGCGCTGTTAGTTTCCCTCCTTGATGTTGTTTATCAATACGCGCTTGTCCTCCACCTAAAGTAGCAGCTTCTCTACGAGCGATTAATTCCTGATTTTTGTCCATTTTATATCGAATGTTTACTAATCTAAATCAATTAAAAAGAAAGCAAAGATAAGAAATAATGACATAGAACTCTTCCAAATTAAACTGGATTTTGGCTTATTTGAAATGGATTTTTTTGGAACAAAAAAAAGCTGACTTTCACAATTGAAAATCAGCTTTTTAAAAAATATTATTTTACTCCAAAAATTAGAGATGCATAAAGTCTTTTTTCGCTAAAAGTTCATCTTCGGATTCTCTATAATCTGGGTCGTCCACACAACAATCAACAGGGCAAACAGCAGCACATTGAGGTTCGTCGTGAAATCCAACACACTCAGTACACTTGTCTGTAACGATATAATAAACATCCATGTCTTTTGGTTCAAAAGCATCATCAGCCATGATCTCTTTACCATCCAATGTTGTGATTAATCCCGTCAAAGAAGTACCATCAGAGTATCTCCATTCAGCACCACCTTCATAAATTGCATTATTTGGACATTCTGGTTCGCATGCACCACAATTGATACATTCGTCGGTAATCATTATTGCCATCTCGCTAAACTTAAATTCGAGTGCAAATATACTGAACTTGTAGCTAACATCTTAACTAATTCGTAATTTAATTTTATTCTAAAAAAAGAAAGTAAAAGCTTTTTTAATAAGTCGTTGAATTACAAAATATATTTATACATTTAACAAACCTTTTGACCTCTAAACACATGAAGACAATTCAGACTTCAACGCTATTTGCTTGGTTTATCTTTTTCTGCATTGGCATTGCTTTGTTTTTTCATCCAGATGCAAAATATTTTTTAATTGGTTATTACACACTGGTTTTTATCTGTATTACATTCTTTAAACAGCTAAAACAACATGACTTTCTATTCATTGTTGCCTCTTTATTTACTATTGCTGGATTCCTTGCCATTGAGCGCGTTTTCCCAACGGAGAATAAACAATTTCCAGAACAAAACAACTACTATATTGGACAAGTAGAAAAACAGCTAAATGAAGGTGAAGATTGGAGCACCAACCTAATAAAATTATTAAAATACTCAACCGATAAAGGTACAGCGTGGAACAAAACTCGTGAAAAGATTGTACTGATAACAGAAAATGATGGTCTCACAGTTCAAGAAAAAGATATCATCTTATTTAATACAAAACTAAAACAAATTGAGCGAAATCATAATCCCGGTGAGTTTAACGCCAAAATGTATTGGATTTCAAAAGGAGTCCGTTACCAAGGTTTTGGAACAAAAGATCAGCTCACAATTTTACAAGAAGGTGAACTGAGTTGGTTTACAAAGAGTTTAAATCGTTCAAGAGACTATTCAACGGCTCTACTAAATCAATATGTTGGTTCAAAAGACGCACCACTGATTCGAGCGATTTTACTCGGTGATAAAAGTGATTTAGACATCACAACGAAACAGATTTTCACTAACACAGGAGCAATGCACATGTTAGCAGTTTCTGGTATGCATGTTGGATTAATTGTCGTACTTCTTTTGGGAATTTTCAAATGGCTCTTTGCATTTCGTGTGAAGAGAATTGCTTTAGTTTTGACCATTTTAATTTTATGGTATTACGCTTTTCTAACGGGGTTTTCAGCTTCGGTCGTCAGAGCTGTTGTCATGTTCACCATTCTAATTTTATCTCAATTTTTAAAACGCGGATATCACCCACTTAATTCACTCGCCATTGCTGGATTCTTTATTTTGATTTACGATCCGCTTTCATTCTTCGACATTGGATTTCAATTATCCTTTTTGGCTATGGTAGGGATTTTCACTGTTTTCCCTCTAATTGAACATGCATTTACATTCAAAAATAAAATCCTACAGACAGCTTGGCAAGGAACAGCAATTGGTTTGGCAGCACAAGTTTTTACAACACCCATTTCTATTTACTACTTCCATCAATTTCCTAACTATTTTATTTTAACCAACTTCGGAGTGATGCTTTTTTCGGGCATCATGCTCGGTTTAGCAATTGGATTGTTGATTGTAGGAAAGATTCCTTTTATTTCTATTCCAATCGGATGGTTTCTTGCTCTTTGCTGTACCTGTTTAGTTGGATACATTGCTTTTATTGAACAAATTCCAGGCGCTGTTGCTATCGGCTTTTCACCATCATGGATTTGGGTTGCACTAGCTTATATTGTTGCTCTGCTATTTCTAAAATTATTAGAAACCAGAAAGTGGGCTTTGATTTTACTTTGGACAACCCCGTTAATCTTTTGGTTACAAGTTGCTCGATACAAAAATATTTCAAAAGAAGAATGGATTATTTTCAATTCCAATTACCCAACAATTTTAATCAATGGAAGAAATGAAAAAGTCTGTTTTTATGGAGGTGATGAGAAGGGAAGAAAACAAGCGGAACGAATTTGTTACGACTACCTGAAATTACACCCTGGAAAAATTGAATTCGAACCAATACAAAGTGGAAAACGACATAAAATTATTGTCGGAAAATCGGAGTTTGTGATACAACAAAAATTTGGATGGATATCCATTCATGAGAACAACACGCACTATGCGTATATTACATTTGAAAAAATCATCAAGGAGATATTTGATGCGAAAACAAAAATTATATGCGCAGCCAATCAAACCGCATCAAATACATTCTTCACCGTCAAAAACGAACCTTTCAGAAAAGCTTTACGTTAGTCTGGAGGGAGATTTCGATAATATTCAATCCATTCGGGATTAGATACATCACGCAAAAGTTTCCAGAAATTAGTATCAATAAAGAATTTGGTGTCTATATGATCCATACCATATTCTTTATACAAATACTTTTGTTGTTCCGAGCTTGGCAAAAACTGACCTCTACTCCATCCAAACTCACTACTTCCATGGAACGGATACCGATCAAACCGCAATTTCCACAAACTATCAATGGGCGAACAAAAAGGGATTTTTTGGCGTGTAATGGAATCTTGAAACACACCACCTGGAACATCATTTAGTTTAAACAAATCAATGCGATTTCGATTGTAAATACTCGGCCAATCTCCTGATGCATAATGTACAAATTCTTTAAACGATAAAATTTTGCGATGAGATTGCATAACACCATCACTAAAAAAGGCAACTAACGTAATCATTTGTCCCGTTGACTGGTAAGCAACGCGCACGCCAAAAACCGTTCGAATTTCACTACGAAATTGAACTGACAAAAATAAACATGCAGTTAAAACAATGAATATCAACCTCATAACTCCTTTTTGGTATAACGCATACTTCAACGCTTTAGTATTTTTATGTACGTATATTGAAGTTTTTGGTTACATTAGTTTCAGAAACAAGGAAATACCAATACTACTGTTAACTTTTCTTTTGTAATTCTCTTCTATAATTATTGAATGACCAATTTCACTGGTTTGAAGGTGTTTTTCATTTCACTTTCCACTACAAGTAAATATGTTCCAGGAGCCAACTGAGTATTTGAAAAATAAAGCATATTCGTTCCTTCTGATTTATCATTGAGATTCTGCCTGATTAACCTTTTTCCGCTCATGTCATACACAGCAATGGCCGCTCCTTCTAGATCGTCAGAAGAATTGACCTCCACTGTAAATTCTCCATTAGAAGGATTTGGGTAAACAATCATACTATTTTCATCTGAATTGCAATTCACAATTATTGGAGGAAAGTATTCGCTCTTTCCATCGTAATCGGTTTACTTTAAACGATAGTACATCTCTGAAAATAAACTAGTGTCATCCATAGTATAATTGCTTACATTATTAGTTGTACCCGCTCCATCAACAATACCTAAATATATTATCTCTCACAAGTAGTCATTTTATTGATACAAAGGTATTTATATTCAATGTTTAAACCAAACAAACTGAATATCAATGTGTTAATCTTATAACAAATAGTGGAATTTCAATTTAGGTAGTACTATTTACTGATTATGATGTTACCAAAGTGATCAGAAACAAAAAAGCTGTCCATAAAAAATGAAC
>DATGOZ010000261.1:0-2853 GCA_035305395.1 Taishania sp.
CCATGATTGGTCTGCGGTCAACTGTAGTTGGTCGTACTCCAGCATGCTGTGCCACAACCTCTATTGGCTTATCCGTAAGGTATCTTAAGTTGTCAAGAAGATGCTCTCTTCCTTCGGTAGTTAAATTGAGGTCATCTGTATGCCATATATAGGTGGCACCAACTTTAAATTCACCATTTCCTTGATGTAAAGTAAAGCATTTGCGATTGAGTGATTCTTCTTCTGATAAACCTGCAGTTTTTACAGTAATAGTTTCACCTTTTGTTGAATTGACAGGGAGGTATTTGAACCAAGGATTTAATTTAGATTGATATCCTTCACAAAATACGATCAAATCAAATTGTTTTCCGTTATATGTTCCTGCTGTTGGGTTGATCTGTTCATAGTTGACCTTCTCATTTGCAAACTCGAAAGCATCACTTTGATGCAAAACATCAAGTAATAAAGAAGTATTGAGATAGAAGCTGTTTTTCACCCTTCCAGATCCGAATTGATTAGCATAAGGAAATACAGTTTCATCTTCTGCTGTAACAGGAGTCATGTATGCACTATACGCTTCTTTCGACTGACGATCCAACCAAAATCCACGTTCTTGTTCAGACGAAAAGAACCTTCTAATTGTAATTGGAAAAAAGAAAGAGCTATTGTTTAGTTGTTCGATTTGTTGATAAAATTCAATTGCATAAGGAATGTATTCATCAACTCTCCAACTTTTAGTCATTCTACGAAAAACAAGTGGGTTAATCATCCCTGCAGCTACGCGTGAACTTACATTTATTCCACTATCAATTAGTTTTACTTCACAACCTTTATTTGCTAGTTGCACAGCTAAACAGCTACCTGCTAATCCTCCTCCAACTATTAGTATCTTCTGCATAATGTTATTTTGCGAGCGCTAAGCTAATAACACTTATTTGAATTTGCGGAGATATTAACAAAATACTTTGAATGATTGATTCTAAAGTTGCTCCTGTCGTGATAACATCGTCTACAATAGCAATGTGGCTGTATTGTTGTATCTTTTCATCCACGTGAAATTGATTGGAAACATTATCCCATCGTCCGAATTTTCCCAATTTAGTTTGACTTTTCGTATGTTCATGTTTGTGGATGATGTTTGTTGCGATGGGAGCTTGGATGAATTTTTGAATTCCTTTCGAAATGGCTTCACTTTGATTGTATCCTCGAATGTACTTCTTTTTTTGATGGAGTGGCACGGGAATAATCAAGTCTATCGAAGAAAATCGATCTTTGTCCCTTAACCGTTTGCCAATCATCTCTCCGAATTCAATTGCAACATCCGGCCTGTTTTTATATTTGATTGCATGAAGAATTTCTTTAACACTACTGGTTTTTTCATAATACATTAAAGAAAATGTGCTTGTTAACCTAACGCGACCGTAGAACAACTCATCCAATGGAGTGGATTCTTCCATTTTTTCAAAATGCGTGAAAGGCAACTCTCCAAAGCAGATGGAACAACACGAATTTTCAGATTGATGTAATTCAGAATCACAACAAAGACAAGTTGATGGAAAAAGTAAGTGCAAAAATCCATCCCAATAGCGATTCAGCTGAGTGATTATTGTTCTCATAGAGGTTAGAATAAAAAGGTAATTGTACGCTTTAAACAATTCGTTGTTCAAAATAACATTTTTTTTCAATTGACAAACCATTTAAAGAGTCATAAATTTATACAAGACAATAATTTTCAGCCCAATACTAGAACCTACTAGGGATGATTGAGTGAAAAAAATTTATTGACAAAAACGAACAATTAGACTGTGAATATCTTTCATAAATAATTTAACACTTCGCTAAGTATTGTCAATAAAGGGATTGCTTTTAAAGTTGTTGATAACATCGCAGAAATGTGAATTTCTTTAATTGCGAAAGGAAAGAATTTTGACAATTTTTGTAAGCCCGAATAGATGATTTATGAAACACTAATCGAAATGAAACTAAAAATCTAGTTGGGTAGAAAATTAAAACTAAAAAAGATTCAATTTCAAACACTTAGTAAGTGAATTGGACGAGAAAACAAGAACGGATATGGCACAATTAGAACCTATTTTGGAAGAAAACAAAAGTCGTTTTGTATTATTTCCGATACAACATGATGACATTTGGTCTTTTTACAAGAAAGCTGAAGCAAGTTTTTGGACTGCTGAAGAGATCGATTTAGCACCCGACTTGGTTGATTGGGAAAATAAGTTGAATGATGACGAGCGTCATTTCATTAAACACGTGCTTGCTTTTTTTGCTGCTTCTGACGGAATTGTAAATGAGAATCTTGCAGAGAATTTTTTATCTGAAGTTCAATACACTGAGGCTAAATTTTTCTACGGTTTCCAAGTTGCAATTGAAAATATTCATTCTGAAACATACTCGTTGTTGATTGATACTTATATCAAGGATACAAACGAAAAGAACTTCTTGTTTAATGCTATTGACACTTTAGATTGTGTTAAGAAGAAAGCTGAATGGGCATTGAGATGGATTGAAAAAGGTTCTTTCGCTGAGAGATTAGTTGCTTTCGCTGCGGTAGAAGGAATTTTCTTCTCTGGTTCATTCTGTTCAATTTTCTGGCTGAAAAAACGTGGTTTAATGCCAGGGTTGACTTTCTCAAATGAGTTGATTTCAAGAGACGAAGGATTACACTGTGACTTCGCTTGTTTATTGTACAACAATCACTTGGTGAATAAATTACCAAAAGATCGTGTTAGAGAAATTATTGTTGATGCAGTAGCAATTGAAAAAGAGTTCGTTACTGACGCCTTACCTGTTAAGTTGATTGGAATGAATAGTGATTTAATGCAACAATATATCGAATTTGTGGCTGACAGATTGCTT
>DATGOZ010000262.1:0-6658 GCA_035305395.1 Taishania sp.
TACAAACTTATTCTGGTAGTAGAACATCATTCTTCTTGCCTGATACAACGTATTTTACAGACGATTCAACAAACAATTTAAAAAGAACAGAATCTCACTTAATTAACTTTTCTGTTGATTCTCAACTAGATTCACTAACAAACTTAGTTGTAAAACCAACGTTTAGAGTGGATCAAAACAGAACTGACTACAACACGTTAACCGATTACATTAGTTCAGATGAAGTCTCTTCTCTTAACACGTTTGCAAATAATAAAAATAAATCGTTTGGTATTGATGGTGGATTGACCGCAAGTTTAGTTCGTAAGTTCATGAAACCACGAAGACAGATTAATGTAGATTATTACTTCAACTATGTCAATAACAAAACTGATGGTAACTTATTAACTAAGACTAGAATACCACTTATTCCAATGTTAAACGATACTGTTGATCAATCAAAATCAAACTACAATACAAGCATGACCAATAATTTCTTTGTATCTTATACTGAACCATTTGGTCAATTCTTGAAAGGTACAATTATGTATAATTACAAGATCGAAAACTTGGATCAAGATAAGGAAACAAACGATTTTGTCAATGGGGAATATACCGGTTATAGAGCTGATTTGTCGAATAAATTTAGAACAGATAGAAATGAGCACAAAGCAGGTTTTAAATTGCAGTTTGACAAATCAAAACACATGGCGTTTGTGAGAGTGGATGTGAGAAATGTAGACATCGCAAATATTAACTTGATTACAAATAACAACATTCACCAAAATATAACAAATGTTTTACCAAGCGCTCGCTACCAGTTCAAACCAAGTATGAGTAAGCAATTTACAATTACTTATAACACGAATGCAAGTCAACCAGCAATTAATGACTTACAACCTGTTCAAGACAACTCGAATCCAAACAGATTGAAAATTGGTAACCCAGATTTGTTGCCAAATTACGCTCACACTGTTAATCTGTGGTTTAATAACTGGAACCCGATGAAAGGAAGTTTCTTCTGGTCTGGAATGAATGCTTATTTAGACAACAATGCATTTGCAAATTCGACTACATATGACAACTTCGGTAGGATGATTACACAAACAGTCAATGTAGATGGTAATTTCTATGGCTCTGCATATGGAGGTGCTGGAATTCCTATCAAAGGAAAAACAATTCAAATTCACCCGAACGTTATATTAGGGTACAATCACTACTCAAACTACATCAACAACCAGAAAAACATTACTGATAACTTTAACATTTCTGGGGGTGGTGAATTTAGATTCTATTGGGATTCTTTAGAATTTAATATTGGTGGTCGTTATACATGGAATAACCCTAAGAGCTCATTAAGTTCTGCTTCAAACACTCCATTTGGTGTACAAGTTTATACAGGTCGTTTGACTTGGAGATTACCAATTGGATTCCAAATCAAAACGGATTTCAACTATACTATCAACTCGCAATTGGCAGAGGGATACAACTTGAATTACTTCATTTGGAATGCAGAAGTTAGCAAGGCTTTCTTGAAAACTGAAGGGTTGATATTAAGCGTTGTTGGAAACGACATTTTGAATCAAAACATCAATGCTAGTCGTACTGTAACAGGCAACATGGTTGTGGACAACCGTACGAGAGTTATTTCACGTTATTTCTTATTGAAATTAACATATAAGTTTAATCACACTAAAACAAAAGAAGATGAACCGAGACATCCTTTTTAATCGCTATATGATTGTTTTGCTAACATGTTTGTCTGTTAGCTTTTCTTTCGGTCAATTTTATCAATCAGGAAAGATAACTTTTGAACGAAAAACAAACCTATTGAAGATAAAAGATCTTCCTCCTTTTTTGCAAAAATATGCTGAGGAAAAAAAGGTGAAAATTGATGAGTTTGTATTAACATTTAATGAAAACGGATCTGTATTTGCTCCAAAAAGCACGGCTGTAGTCACAAATGATCCTACTGAAATGTTGACAATGAAAAATACCGTTTATTCAAATCTGAATACCGAGGATCGCATGACGATGATTGATATGATGGGTAACAAGGTATTTATTCATGACACGGTAAACAAAATCAACTGGACGATGACGGATAACACAAGAAAATTGGCTGGTTATGAATGTAAGATGGCTATTTACCGCAAAGATTCTACAACGAATCTATATGCTTGGTATGCAGAAGAACTTGTGCCTCCTGTTGGACCAGAAACATTTAGTGGATTGCCTGGAACTATTCTTGGTTTAGCAACAGAAGATGGAGGTATTGTTTACTTTGCTAAATCTGTAGAGTTTGTCAAAGTAGAAGATAAAGACATCACTTGTGATCCTGGAAAAATAAAAGTATACACAAAAAAAGGATTTGAGGATGAAATTATTGGACGAATGGGAAATAGTCCAATGGTAAAAGGAATGCTCAAAGGATTCTTTATGTGGTATTAATTTATCCGCAATTTATTCTCTAAAACCTCACATTACTGTGGGGTTTTTTTATTCTAATCCAACATTGAAGGTTGCGTCCAAAATCAATTTACCATCTTTAGGTTCATTGCTTCCTGGTATTACAAATCCTTTAATTTGACCTGTCTTACCTTTGGTAATTAATTGAATCAATTGCGCTTCAGTTAATTTTTTACCTAACAATTCGAATGGAATTTTAAAACCACATGCTTTAAAGTTCGAACAACCGATAGCCGTTTTTCCTTTCATGATCTTGGCAGCTTTACACTTCGGGCAATCTAAAGAATCCAGTTCGACTTTTTCTTTCGGCTTGCGTTCTTTTTTTTCTTTTTCAACCGCAACAGGTGTGTTTGCCTGAATTGTAAAGTTGTGTGCATTGGTGTTGAATATAACCTCATCAGTTAATTCACGCACCATTTGATACAACTCTTGCTTGAACACTTCTGGTTGGTACTCCCCTTTTTCGATCAAACGCAACTTCTTTTCCCAAACACCTGTTAGTTCAGCACTTTTTAATAATTCATTTTGAATCGTATCAATAAGCGCCATTCCTGTTGGTGTGGCAATGATGTTTTTGCGTTTCTTTTCGATGTACTTACGTCGAAACAATGTTTCGATAATATTGGCGCGCGTAGATGGACGACCTATACCGTTGTCCTTCATCAACTCACGCATTTCTTCATCTTCCACTTGTTTTCCGGCAGTTTCCATCGCTCTCAAAAGCGTGGCTTCGGTGTAATATTTTGGAGGAGTTGTTTTCCCTTGATGTACAAAAGGTTCATGAGGTCCCTTCTCCCCTTCTTGAAAGTGCGGCATGATTTTATCTTCATCATTTGCCTCTTTCTTTGCTTTCATATCGGCATAAACTTCGCGCCAACCTTGTTCAATGATTTGTTTTCCGGTTGCTTTGAACGTCAAATCTCCAACTTTACCGAGTACCGTTGTATTTGAAACCTTACATTCAGGATAAAATACAGCAATAAATCGTCGTGCAACGAGGTCATAAATTTTGCTTTCATCAGGCGAAATTCCTGATGGAACAACTCCAGTTGGAATAATTGCGTGGTGATCCGTTACCTTTTTATCGTCAAATACCGATTTTAATTTCGGTATTGGTTCCTTCAACAATGGCTCTATAAAACGTGAATAATACGTCATATTTCTCAAGATACCACCAACTTTTGGGTGTAAATCTTCAGATAGGTATGTTGTATCAACACGCGGGTAAGTTACAATCTTTTTCTCATATAAGCTTTGAATGTGACGCAATGTATCATCTGCAGAATAACCATATTTTTTATTGGCTTCAACCTGCAAAGAGGTCAAGTCGTACAAACGTGGATTTCCTTCTTTTCCTTCTTTTTGTTCGAATGAAGTGACTTCAAATTCTTTATCCTTAAGGTATTCCAGACCTTTTTGTGCTTTTTCTGCTGTCTTGAGTCGATCAATTTGACACAAAAATTCTGTTTCACGATAATTGGTTTTTAATTCCCAATAATCTTCCCCTTTAAAGGCATCGATTTCTTTTTGACGCTGAACAATCAAAGCCAATGTTGGAGTTTGCACACGTCCGATTGAAAGAGTTGATTGTCCTCTTCCAAATTTTACAGTAAAAAGTCGCGTAGCATTAATTCCTAATATCCAATCTCCAATTGCTCTGGCGCTTCCTGCCGCATAGAGATTGTCATACTGAGAAGCATCTTTCAATTTTTCAAATCCTTCTCGAATGGCTTCTTCTGTCAGTGATGAAATCCACAAACGCTTAACGGGAACTTTGCATTTCGCCTTTAGTAAAACCCATCGTTGGATTAGCTCTCCTTCTTGCCCAGCATCACCGCAGTTAATAACCTCATCGCATTGAGCAACTAGATTTTCAATTGTATTGAATTGCTTTTGAACACCATTATCTGCGATTACTTTGATTCCAAAGTTTGGCGGAATAATTGGCAAATCTTCCAAACGCCAAAACTTCCACGATTCTTTATAATCATGTGGTTCTTTTAGGGTACATAAATGCCCAAAAGTCCATGTTACGGCATATCCATTTCCTTCATAGTAGCCATCCTTGCGCGATTTCGCACCAATAATTTCGGCGATGTCTTTTGCTACAGAAGGTTTTTCGGCTATACAAAGTTTCATGATTTACGCTTGTGCGTTTGTTAAAATTGAATAGAACAAAAATAGGTTTTCAGAATTTAAATTTAGTCAGAATTCACAAGAAGTTATTAACGATTTGAAACAAAAAAAGCACGACAAAATCGTGCTTCTTAATCTATTTTTAAGTGAATTTATTCAAACTCAATAATCACCTGACCTTTTTCTACAACTTGATCTGGTTTAGCAAAAATCTCTTTTACCACCCCTGTACCTTCAGCTTTAAGTACATTTTCCATTTTCATCGCTTCAAGTGATAAAATTTCATCACCAACATTTACCTCTTGTCCAACTTGTACAACAATGCTGACAATTCTTCCTGGCATTGGAGCTTGTAATTCTTTCAGTTTACGAACTTTTGGAACATCCATTCCTAAAGAAGAAATCAATTCATCCAATGGACCTTTTTTGCTAACAGTAAACACACGGTGATTCACTTTCAATTTAAGTGAATTGCTTTCTAAATTTTCTTCTAAAATCTCTCCAAAGAATGTATTTCCATTATACGAAATTGTAAAAAACGTATCGTCATCCCATTTAACAACAGCACCTTCGCTTGCTACTGTTTCTTGTCCATCAAAGTTCCATTTTTCGTGTGTCATCTGAATCAGAATTTTTGTCAAAGATAAGGAAACATTACTGGATATTTTGACTTAACGAACAAAAAACAATCTTCAAGAATGTATTTTTTACAAGCAGTTGTTCTACAGCTGTTTGATTCGTTTCGTTCTTCTTTTCTTATTCCTTTTGATTCCAAAAACCAAACACGTTTGTGCAACAACATAGGTCAGCATCACTAAAATTTCTCTCCATATATATTTGTCGCAAAAAACATTGAAAGACAATAGCGTATCTGAACAGACAAATAACAATGCTCCGATAATTAACCATTGATTTTGTGAACATACGGCACAATATAACATGGTTGTAATGACAATACCGTAAAGAATTACAGGAATTTTCATCTCGTTGAGATATGGAAACAGAAAGACAATTAGTCCTATCAAATACAATGCTAATACTGGAATAAAAGAATAGATGTGTTGTTTAATTCTTTTCCTAAAAGTAAGAATGTAGAAAATGTGTGCTACAAAAAAACTAGCCAATCCTGGAATAAATCCCCAATTGAAAAGTAAAAACACATCTCCTAAAAAACTAAAAACTAAACCATAAATAAACAAATTGCTTCTTGATTTACTCACAACATGGTATAATAAAATTAGTATTGGAAGTAATAATGGTTTTGTAAAAATCCGGTAATCATGTTGTTGATTAGCAATGAAAAACATATCAATAATCATCGCTAAATACAATAGTATCAAGAGTAAATTTTTCATCTAAATCTTGTATAGTTATTCGTGAATGTAAGTTTTTATTTCTCTTTTCCCAAAGAAAATTACCATTAAAAATTACCATTCATCACAAATTTTAACAGCCTAAAATTTAATTTTTGCATTTTTGCTAAACTAATTTTATTGAAAATGAGAAAATCATACATTGTTATAGCTTCTTTGATACTAGCTGCTTGTGGATCATCAAAAAATAATGTTAAAACATCACAAACAGGTGGTTTTTCTGAGAAAAACGCTACTGAATTAGCGCAAGTTGTTGACAAAGGAACACAAAAACCAGTTGCTCCAAAAGAAAGAGCTATTTTTCATGCTTCTGAAACAATTTTAACAAATCTGATTCACACAAAATTGGATTTAAAAGTCGATTGGGCTAAGGCTTATTTGTATGGAAAGGCAACGATTACTGCAAAACCTCATTTTTATCCTTCTGACAGTTTGATTTTAGATGCAAAAGGTATGGATATCAATGCTGTGAAGTTGAACGGAAAAGATTTAAAGTTCGATTACGCTAATGATTTCTTGAAAATAAAATTAGATAAAACCTACACGCGTAACGAACAATACACTGTAGAAATCGATTACGTTGCCAAACCAAACGAAAGAGAAACAGGTGGAAGTGCTGCAATTACTTCTGACAAAGGTTTGTATTTTATCAATCACGATGGAAGTGATCCGAACAAAATGCCACAAATTTGGACACAAGG
>DATGOZ010000263.1:0-11664 GCA_035305395.1 Taishania sp.
TTATTGTATAAACTTACATCTTTCATTTTGTTTGTTACAAAACATGAATTTACAGTAAAAAAGCTTAACAATACGTTCGTAGTTGGAAATAAATGAAGTTAATAATATCGATTTATCGATGAAGTTTTAATTAACAGCTAACATTCTCGCAAATAGTAAACAGTTTAATTAGACAATCGACTATATTAGATTTCTACATTTTTTAATTACAAGTGATTGCTATTAGGATTTTCAAATTCCTTTAATGTTTTACCATCTTTTAATTTCCATTCAGTTAATCCATTTGCACTTCTACCCATTACAATTGCAGCAGCTAATGATGCACTTGTAAATATATAATCTTCATTAAATGTTAAACTACCATCCATGATACATAGAATACCTTTGTCAATTAATTCTTTTCTTAGATTTTGTAGAGAATTTGAAAGAGAAGGGGTTGTGCTAATGGCAGCTTTTGATCCCTTAAAAACTATGAAACCATCTGAAGTAGGTTCTCCAGAAGCATTAGCCCCTCGGACAGCATTTATATAAAATATATTATGTGATTGCGAAAGCTTGAAATCACGTTTTTCTTCGAAAACTTTATGGCCTAATGTGTTTACTAAAAGTTTAATATTCTCAATATATTCTTCCATTTCAGCTCTATCTGATTCAGAAATTGAAGATAATGTTGGAGTATTAGAATTTTCTACTTCATATCGTTTTACATTTATTGCAATTTCATACAAACGATTTTCTAGATATTTTACATGAGCCTTATTCAAATTTTCATCTTTACTTACGAAAACAATAGCTTCATTCCAAAAATCCTTTTGACCTAAATGTTGATTTAATCGAATTAAGATAGTCTCAGCTTCACCAATATATACGGAATCTTTATTTTCTTGATTTTTACCAAACAGTAAATATATCCCAGTATTAAATATATCAGGCCTATCTTTACATTCTTTAATTTTGTTTCTTGGAATTTTATATGCTTTTCCAGTCCAATTAGATAGTTCACAGCTCATCCTTCCATTTGGATCACCATCTAATAGAAAAATTTTTATTGTTTTTCCAAATTTCATACCGAATGGTAGTTTTTCGTAGTTGATTAATTTTTTTGCGTATAAAAATACGCTTTTTGTAGCAATTAAACTTCTATAGAATAAATGTAGTAGGAACACTTACACCAACAAAAAAGGCGAACCTTTCGATTCGCCTTGCATATTATGTATTACTACTTTTTAGTCGATGATCAACATTGCGTCACCGTATGAGTAGAATTTGTATTTGTTTTCGATTGCTTCCTGGTATGCTTTCATCATCAACTCGTGACCTGTAAATGCTGAAATCATCATCAACAAAGTCGAAAGTGGTGTATGGAAGTTTGTAATCATACAGTTAGCAATGCTGAAATCGTAAGGAGGGAAGATGAATTTATTTGTCCACCCGTCAAACGCTTTCAATGTACCGTCAGTAGAAACCGAAGATTCGATAGCACGCATAGAAGTTGTACCGACTGCACAAACACGTTTTTTGTTTTTGATGGCTTCGTTTACGATATCCGCACTTTTTTGTGGAATGATTACTTGCTCAGAATCCATTTTGTGTTTAGTCAAATCTTCAACTTCAACAGGTCTGAAAGTTCCTAAACCGATGTGTAACGTGATATCAGCAAAGTTCACACCTTTTAGTTCCAAACGCTTCAACAACTCTCTAGAGAAGTGTAGACCTGCAGTTGGTGCAGCAACAGCACCTTCTTCAGAAGCGAAGATTGTTTGATATCTTTCTTCGTCAGCTGGTTCTACAGCACGTTTGATGTATTTTGGAAGTGGTGTTTCTCCTAATTCTGTGATTTTTGCTTTGAACTCTTCATATGGTCCATCAAACAAGAAACGTAATGTTCTCCCTCTTGAAGTTGTATTGTCGATAACTTCAGCTACCAATGAATCGTCCTCACCAAAATAAAGTTTGTTACCAATTCTTATTTTTCTTGCAGGATCTACCAATACGTCCCACAATAAACTCTCACGATTTAATTCTCTTAATAAGAAAACTTCAATTTTAGCACCTGTCTTTTCTTTGTTTCCATACATTCTGGCTGGGAAAACTCGTGTGTTGTTGCGAATCATAACATCCCCATCAGAGAAGTAGTTTATCAAATCTTTGAAAAGTTTGTGTTCAATTTTACCTGATTTTCTGTGAACCACCATCAATTTGGCTTCGTCACGGTTTTCAGTCGGGTATTCAGCTATCAATTCTTGTGGTAAATCGAAACTAAATTCGGAAAGCTTCATTTTGCTCATTGCGAAAACTATTTATTTTTGTAAAAAAAGTTTACAAAGTTAATAAAATTTAGTCTACTATTTTATTAAAAAATGTCAATTTTATAAAATCGATAAACTTTACCTTTTTCAATGGGTTGACAATTAATTTATTCAAATTCATGAACACATTTCCTCGAGTAGTTTTTTGCATTTTTTTATCATTTTGTTTGATCGATATTTGTTGCGGACAAATTGATGTCGAAAAACTTCAAAAACATGTGTCATATCTCGCATCAGATGCTTTGAAAGGTCGAGCTACAGGTTCAAAAGGGAATCTTAAAGCTGCAAGATACATTGAAAAGGAAATGAAGCGAATTGGTTTACAACCAAAAGGTGAGGAGGGATATCGTCAATATTTTGATGCGAAGATTGCAGGGCAATATACACACGATACAATTCGTAAAGCACAGAATATCATTGGTTTTTTGGACAATCAAGCGGCGAAAACAATTGTCATTGGAGCGCACTATGATCATTTGGGAACGGAAGGGATTTTCTCAAAAGACTCCATTCATCGTTATGCAATTCACAATGGAGCAGATGACAATGCTTCGGGAGTTGCAGGTTTATTGGAATTAGCTCGTTATTTTGTTACAAATAATGTGACTGAATCGTATAATCTCTTGTTTATCGCATTTGGAGCTGAAGAGTGGGGTTTGTTGGGGTCAAAGTATTTTGTTGATAATCCAACAATTGATTTAAAATGCATCCATTGGATGTTGAACATGGATATGATTGGTCGCTACAATCCATCAACTGGTTTATTGATTATTGGAGTGGGAACTAGTGTTGCTTTTGATTCAATTTTAAATCAAGTTGAAACACCGTTGAAATACAACCGTGGAAAAGATGGGCGAGGAGGTTCGGACCAAATTTCCTTTTACGATAAGAATATTCCGGTTCTATTTTTTCATACAAACGGACACGAAGATTATCATTGTTCAACGGATGATGCTGACAAAGTAGATTATGAATCACTTAAGCAAATACTTGAATTAGAAATTCAAATCATTCAACAATCAATGCAATACGAACAGTTAGAATTTATTTGGACCAACTGATGTTAATGTGCTTCAAGCCAGTTTTGTCCCGTATTCATTTCTGTTTTTAACGGAACAAGTAGTTTAGCTGCATTTTCCATCGCATCTTCAATTAACTCTTTCATCGTATCGATTTCATCTTTGTGAACATCAAAAACTAATTCGTCATGTACTTGCAAGATCATTTTGCTCTTTACATGTACTTTTTTCATCTTTTTGTCCACAGCAATCATGGCTAATTTGATGATGTCAGCAGCTGTACCTTGAATTGGTGCGTTGATTGCGTTTCTCTCTGCAAAACCTTTTACTACAGCATTGGCAGAATTGATATCTGGTAAATAACGTCGACGTTTGTAAAGTGTTTCTACATAACCTTTTTCACGAGCTTGATGAATTGCTTGATCCATGTATGATTTTATTGTACTGTATTGCTCAAAATAGCTGTCGATAATTTGTTTAGCTTCTGTTCTTGAAATTCCTAAATTTTGAGCCAATCCGAAAGCCGATTGACCATAGATAATTCCAAAGTTCACCGCTTTTGCAGCACTACGTTGTTCGCGTGTTACCTGATCAATTGGTGTGTTGAATACTTTTGCCGCTGTTGAAGCGTGGATGTCTTCTCCTGATTTAAATGCTTGAACCATGTTTGGATCTTCACTCAAAGCCGCTATGATACGTAACTCAATTTGAGAGTAATCTGCAGAAAGCAAAACATATTCTGCATTTCGAGGAATAAACGCTTTGCGAATTTCACGACCTGCATGCGTGCGAATCGGAATATTTTGCAAGTTCGGATTGTTAGAACTTAGCCTTCCTGTAGCAGCAACTGTTTGCATGTATTGAGTATGAATACGGTTATCTACTGGGTCGCGTAAAGTTGGTAACGGATCAACATACGTACTCTTTAATTTTTTAAATTCACGATATTCCAAAATTTTCGGAATAATCGGGTGATCTTTGACAAAGCCTTGCAGCACATCTTCCGAAGTGGCATATTGTCCCGTCTTAGTTTTCTTAGCTTTGGCACTGATTTTTAAGTGTTCAAACAAGACATCTCCCAACTGTTTTGGTGAGTCTATGTTGAAATCCATTCCTGCCATCTTTTTGATTTCTTGCTCTAAACGCGCAAGTTCCTCCCCCAAACGGTTTGAATAGTCATTTAAGAAATCTGTATCGATGGCTACACCCTCACACTCCATATCAGCCAAAATGCTTACCAACGGCATTTCGATGTCGTAGAAAAGCGATTTTAGGTGTTCTTTTTCAATTTCTGGATTGAAAATTTGTTTCAATTGGAAAGTAATATCCGCATCTTCACAAGCATAATCTGATACTTCTTCTGGTTTCAAATCGCGCATATTCCCTTGGTTTTTACCTTTCTTTCCAATCAACGTTTCGATAGAGATAGGTCGGTAATTCAAATAGAACTCAGCTAAATAATCCATTCCTTGCTTTGATTCGGAATTGATTAAATAGTGGGCAATCATTGTATCAAACAAGGGGTATTGAACATACAAATCATATCTTCTTAATACTTTTAAGTCGTATTTGATGTTGTGTGCAATTTTTAGAATCGATGAATTTTCGTAGAATGGTCTGAATTCTTCTACAATTGCTTTTGCTTCATCATAATTTGGAGGGAAGGGAATGTAATACGCTTCTCCCGCTTTAAACGAAAACGACATTCCAACCAAATCAGCGTTCAACGAATCAATGCTTGTTGTTTCTGTGTCAAAACAAACTTCTTTTTGTTGCAACAATTCTTGGATTAATGCTTTTCGTTTTTCAGGTGTATCAACGAGTTGATAGTTCACTTTAGAAGCATCGAATGTTCTAATTTCAGTTGGAGCTGATTGTGTGGTTTCCTCCTCTGTATTTTCAGTTGTTTCACTTGATCCTCCAAATAAATCCAATTGTGATTGGTTTCCATTAGCAGTTGTGATAACTAATTCTTCTCCAAGTATCTTTTGAGCAAAGCCCTTGAACTCCAATTCTGTAAATACTTCCCTGATTTTGTCTGGATTAGGTTCTTCTGCTTCAAGTTTTACTTCATCGAATTCAACAGGAACATCTGTGATGATTGTTGCCAATCCTTTTGAAAGTAAACCAAGTTCTTGTTGTGTCTCAAAAACTTCTTTTTGCTTTCCTTTTAATTTGTCAGTATTCGCAAAAATGTTTTCCATTGTACCAAACTCCTTCAACAACTTAGACGCTGTTTTGGGGCCAATTCCAGGCATTCCAGGAATATTATCGGAAGCATCTCCCATCAATCCGAGATAATCAATTACTTGTCCAACGTGATCCAATTCAAACTTTTCACAAACTTCTTTTGGTCCCCAAATTTGAGCAGGTTCACCACCTCTTCCTGGCTTGTACATTTTTGACTTTTCGGTTACAAGTTGACCGTAATCCTTATCGGGAGTTACCATGTATGTTGTAAAACCTCTTTCTTCTGCCATTTTTGACATCGTTCCAATCACGTCATCTGCTTCATATCCTTCGATTTCAATAATCGGAATATTCAATGCTTCAATGATACGCTTAATTGGTTCAATGTTGGTAATGATTCCTTCAGGTGTTTCATTGCGATTGGCTTTGTATTCCTCAAAAACTTCTTTTCTTCCTGTTGAACCACCAGGAGGGTCAAAAACAACTGCAATGTGTGTCGGTTTTTCTTTCTTGATAACCTCTAAAAGCGAATTTGTAAAACCAAAAGCCGCAGAAGTATTTAATCCTTTCGAGTTGATTCGTGGATTCTTTGCAAACGCAAAAAAAGCACGGAATATAATGGCATAAGCGTCAATTAAAAAGAGCTTTTTATCTGTTTCTGGGGTCAACATAAAAACTTGTTTAGGTTTCAAATATACGGATTTGAAGGAGAAGTCGTATATTTTCTAATTTCACTCTGCTTATCAGCTTGATAGTACTAGAGAAGTGAGAAACTACAGGTTAATCACAATCATCCTTGAACCACCATTTTCACTCGTCACTAAATACATACCATTTTCTAATTTACGTAAATCGATTTCTTGAATTCCTGCTGTCAATTTTGCTTCGTACACGATTTTACCTTGCATATCTGTAATCTTAATTGACGATGTATTGCTTGATCTGATTTTAACTAATCCATTTGAAGGATTAGGATAAACATCAAAATTAGCTAAATCCAATTTATTGACACCAACAACTCCTGCATGGATGATTCCAACTGCTTCTAAATCGAAACCAGCAGATTCAAACGGTGTAGGGTGGAGGTTGTTAACCATATTTCCCTGACTGTCATAGGTTGCGTACAACGGATTTATAGAGCCAACAACATCAACAATGCGAACGTGTGTAATGGAATTGATGTCAATATTTGCTGAATCCTTGATGTCTTCTAAGTCGAACGGTGTGCCAAATCCAACGCGGTATTTACCAGCTAAATTGTGTACATAGCGACAGTCAACGATTCCAAATCCACCAACTTGCGTATCCGTACTAATCTCCGAAATTGCAGGGAAACGAACGAAATGAATACCATCCGAACTGACTTCTACAAAACCAAATTCAAGGAAACCATCTGTTACTCCATTTTCAAAAATCGCAAAATCTGGTCCTGCACCATTTCCGATTGGCAAATCAAAAGTCAAGGTTGCCATTCCACCATCTCCTAACGAAACTGCATTGGTAGAAATCCCAGTTGCTGGTCCCGTAGCCCAAGCCTCCTCACCAAAGGTTGCAAATCCCAAACTCGGATCTTCAATATTTATGTAACCTCGTTGAACAGTACAATTTGTTGCCCAACCAATGAAAACTGAACTGTCTTTGTGAATTGCGGTCGATCCTGGTTGACCAGCCGCTGGTGCAAAACTTTGAGAATGGATCGTGTTTGTAAGAGCACAAATGCTCAATAAAGCTAAAATTTTATTCATAGATAATTAGTTTAGATGGGTTTAGACCAACTTTTATATTGCGTATTAAATTTCCATTTGTATCGAATTCGCGAACATAACCGCTGTAAACGTAAGACATGGCATCGAAACAGTATAACTTGTTTTTTGAAGCGTCGAACTGTGCTCCATAATAAGTTGAAAACAGAGATGCATCGATGAAATTCGAATTTACAATACTTCCACTTTGCGGATCAAACAATTGTATTGTAGAATGATTTCCTTGTAAGATGTTCAAAACAAAATAGTTGTTCATCTTCGTCATTTGCATGACTTGTTGCGGATAAATTGTTGCAACAGTTTGTGTTTGAATATCAACCTTTACCAATTGTGAATTGATTGTATTTAAACCTGTTTGCGTAATGACAAACAAATTATTGTTGTTGTCGAACAGTAAACGAGTAGGGTTCTTTCCAACCACAATTTTCCCAATTTCTGTCTCAATTATTGGATCGATGATAGAAACAGTTGAATCGACATTGGGGTAACTCAATCCACCTGAATTAGCAACATAAATGTATTGATTATTGTGTACGATCTCCTCTGGATTTGCTCCAACAGGAATGCGATTGATGATTGACAGTGTTGTTGTGTCTAAAACATCAACATAACCATCGAAACAGGAGATAAACACCTTCCCGTGACTCGTGGTTGCGTAACGTGGTTGTTTGGATGTATTGTTATAAACCATGCTGATTTGCTTCAAGGATTTCCCTGAGTTTGCATCCAAAACTTCAACCGTACTCGATACACTTACTAAAATGTAGATTTTGTTTCCGTAGCGAATGGCATCGTTGGCAACATCTCCAAGTTGACGATTGGTTTTCTGCTCAAATAATTGATTATTTACCGATAAATCACTTAAATCAACCCAACTGAGTGAAGCGTTATTTTGTTGCAATAATCCTTCGTTAATGACCAATAAGCCATTTTTAAATTGATCCACAGGAGGTTGATTTTCGTCCTCTGGTTTCTTCTTCTTACAGCTAACAAAACTAACTGTAAGAAGCATGATTAAGTAATATCTAAATAAATTCATAAACAAACGTAAATAAAAAGTGACGACCCGGCATGACGAAGTTTTTTACGTATGCATACCAAGCATTTGTAAAGTTTTTCACTGTAAGTTGTAATCGAATGGCGTTGTTTTTATCGATTTCAAAGCGATTGAAAACACTCAAATCGTAAGAACTGAAACCTGCGATTCGATTAGCAGCAATGTTTTCATTGAGTGCAAAACGATGCGACGAATGAAAACTCGACACACGAATTCCAAATTTGTGATATTGAATAGATAAATCCATGTTGGATATATGCTCAGGAGAATAAGCAACCAAATTTCTGTAGCTTGGACTATTTTTGTCTGAAATATCTAGTGATTGCTGATAAGTGTAATTGATTGTAGTTTGTAAGCTCCATCTTTTAGCAAAATTCCAACTTAAAGAAGCAATGAGATCCGCTCCTGTTACTTGATTTTTTCCAATGTTTTGAATTGACCAAACGAACAAGTTCTTAGTTGGAATTGTCAAAATCATATTGTCAATTCGCTGGAAGTAACCATTTGCTTGAAATCCCAAGTAAATGCGATTACGGTCCAAAAGGGTAGTACTCAATCCAAATGAAACCTGATTCGCTTCTTCGGGTTTGAGATTTAAATTACCAACACTGCTGTAGTACAATTCATTGAAATTTGGCATACGAAACGAATTGCGGTAATAGGTAACTAGTGTAATTTGTTTGGTAATAGACCATTTTGCTTCAACGAAGGGATTCAATTTTGAATGGGTTTTGCTTTGTGTCAACTCAGTAACATGTTGGTGACCAATTTGACCAACAACTTCCCATTTTTTGTAATGAAAATACGTTTTGAAGTAACTGAAAAAATGTTGTCTTTGTGGAACGATTTCTGTCAATTGATTTGAATTCAAACGACTAAACAATCCTTGTGTTCCTGCGTTAAAAGTCACTAATTTTCCTGCTTTAAAACTGATGTTCAGTCCAATATCGTGCATTTTATTCAGATAAATTGCTTTCAATTCACCTGCCGCATTAAGATAATCTGGATCATAGTAAAACAAACTGTCAGCTGTGTATGCATAATGCAACCGGTAGTTGAAAATACTCACTTTACCTTGGTAGTCGCCTTTTATTTGCAAATTTTGGTTAGACAATTTCTGTTTCGCTAAATCATTGTAAAATACAATAGACCCAGGAATTCCTTGGTAAGAGGACAAATACGTTGTAAAGAAATTGAATTGATGATTTTTAACCGGATGAACTCTCATATTGAAACCACCGTTTAAATCTGTGAAATCGTTGTTTTTTCGAATTCCCTTTTCAACAGTTTGGTAATTCATAATCGAATAGGGGTATGCCCCATGTGCAGTTCTATATTTCAAATAACCTCCTCCATAGACTTTAGAGTTTCCAATTTTCAACAAATAATGTTGGTCAATTTGACCAAAAGAACCAAATTTTGAAATCAATTTTTGCTGTAAAGGAATTTTGGGAGATGTATTTAGAAATGTTTCCAAGGCAATGACATTTCCAGCCAGTTGAGCACTTGGAGGAACCAATAATTCACTAGTTCCACCTCGTTGAACTTGCACTTTCTCAATTACATCCATTTGAATAGCCCCCATGTTGACCTGTCCTGTTTGCGTCTGATGATGCAAAAAACCGTCGACAATCAAATTCGTGTGCTGACCGCCCAATCCTCTGACAGAAATTGTTTTTAAACCTCCGAGTCCACCATAGGATTTAACATTTACACCAGGAACTTTTTTGAGTATTTCACCTAAATCATCTGGTTGCATCGCTTCAATTTCTTCACGTGAAATATACACGTTTGTAGAATCCACATAATAGCGATTTAGTTTCGTTACAACTACCTCCAGTTCTTCCAATTCTTGCACCTTTTTCTCTTCTTGAGCGAACAGAAATTGAGGTAGCAACAACACTGCTATAACTGCAACGAAACTAAATTTCACTTGGTTATTGTTCTAAAATTTAGCGGATAACTATTTTTTCAGTACGTGTACTTGTTGTTGTAACATATTGCAACGTGTAAACTCCGGCTGTTTGAGCACTTAAATCAATGTTAGTTTGGCCGAATACTTGACCCGAATATACAACTTGACCAACAGCGTTGATTACAGTAATCTCACCAGATTCAGTAGAATTAACTGTAAACTTACCATTAGACGGATTTGGATAAATCTTCAAGTCATTTTTTGCCAAAGTTTTTACACCAACTGTTGGACTAGCAACTAAATTGTCGAGTGCAAAATATCCAGGTGTATTCATTCCCCAGTCTCCATTGTCAGAAGATGAAAGTTTGAAAGCGATTTTTTTAGCGTAAAAAGAATTGAATTCAATTGTTGTCCAATCTTGGATGATATAATCCTCCTCGTTATTTGCAAAACGATAATCTGCCAAGTAGAATTTGACTGTATCTCCGATTACCATATTATTCTCATCCATTGGGATGATTTCGAGTAAAAACCAATCTTCACCATTTGTTCCATCAGGTTGACCGTCAGGACCGTTGATTGAACCAAATTGCTTTGAATATGCATCTCCATCACGCATTGTCAACGCTGTATATGTTGTATTTGTAACTTGCATACTCGACACATGCATGTATCCTGCAAATTCAATTTCACCACCATACCAAACTGCGTATTTTTCCGAACCATTGGCTCCACTTCCTGCAAACGAAGCATATTGATTTTGCCAACCTGCGGTTGTACTGTCTTGCACTCTAGAAATAGCAAAGCCATCCCAAGAACCCCAATCAGTATTATAATTGTTTGTTAATGTAAATTGATTGATAACAATTGAACCATTTAAATCAGAACCATTGTAGTAATCTTGACCTTGTAAGTCGAATGATTCAAATGTTAGCGAATCTGTTTGTGAGAATGTTAAGCCAGCAAAGCAAGCTGCTACTAAAGATAAATAAACCTTCTTCATAAATTATTTAATTAAATTTAATTAAAACAATAAATAATGAAGAATCAGCTAAAAGGAATATCAATCAATGGGGAAGAACCATTGGTTAACGTTCGACTTTAATCTGAAGTCTTCGTTATAATAACACCTTGAAGAGAAATATTCTGACTTGCACCAACTCTTTTCGCCTTCCCATTTGCTTGCCAAACAGTGGCGATGTGAAAAGATTTAACAGTGCTTACAGCTGCAGTTACAGTTTTGGATTTACACCAAATTCCTTCGCTTCAAGCACTGCAAAGTTATAAAAATTAAACCGAACAAGCTTGTTTCGATAAAGAAAATAACAGAACACTTGATTCTATTGCAATTGAAAATCAAATTATTGCTAAAGGGAATTAAAAAATGAAATATTTTTTTTCAAAAAAGTTG
>DATGOZ010000264.1:0-12529 GCA_035305395.1 Taishania sp.
AGGGCGCTTTATCTGGAAGACCAGAAATTGAGTCCCTATCTTTTGAACAAAGCAATGGACTCAGCAGATA
Organism: Taishania sp.; assembly: GCA_035305395.1. Classification (GTDB taxonomy): domain Bacteria; phylum Bacteroidota; class Bacteroidia; order Flavobacteriales_D; family Crocinitomicaceae; genus Taishania. Next base: position 71 of record DATGOZ010000264.1, read on the forward strand.
CGGCTTCTTCCTTTTTGTACATAATTACCTTTTTACATTTATTACATATAGTGTTTACTTTAGCTTTTATGATAAGGACGGTATCCTATTCATTTTTAGGTAGGTATACCGAGGGAGATACGGTTGGTTTAAGGGCAACGGGAATCTTTTGGCACTTTTTAGGTGCTTTATGGTTATTTTTGTTGCTATTTTTACTTTTTATTCATTAAACTTGCAAAAAAATAATTTGAGAAATGGCTGGACACGCTTCTGAACACATTGACACTAAAACATTATGGGGAGGAAAAGAATCTCCGTTTAGAGTTAGTTATGGAAAACTGATGATGTGGTTTTTCCTTGTCTCCGATGCTTTGACGTTTGGAGGATTTTTAGTTGCTTATGGATTTTCAAGACACGCTTACGGTGGTGAGTGGCCAATTGGTGAAGAAACATTCCATTCGCTTCCTTTCTTAGAAGGAAATTATCCTTTGATGTATGTAGCATTCATGACTTTCTTGTTGATTGTATCGTCTGTAACGATGGTATTGTCAGTTGAGGCTGGACATAGAATGGACAAGAAAGGAGTTATCAAATGGTTGGTTGCTACAATCATTGGTGGTCTCATTTTCGTTGGATCTCAAGCTTGGGAGTGGTCTCACTTTATTCATGGATCTAAATTTGGAAAAGTTGAATTAGCTGACGGTTCTAAAGCGATTGTTCACGCAAAAGAATTTGGAGAGATTCAAAACTTTACAGTTCAAACAGCTGGACATCATTACAAAGTTGGTCAAGTGTTGACTAACAAAGATATGGACTTAATGCACGAATTTCAACATGCAGTAGAGGCTGGTCACACAATGGGTGATAAGATGATTAAATTGCATGATGGTTCAATTGCAAAAGTTTCTAAGAAGGATGACGTTGGTATGTATTTAGTTGTTAAAGAAGCTGGATCAAAATACCAATTGAGAGATAAAATCGAAGGAGTTGATGCTTCAAAACAATACTACGATGCAGTTTACTCTGGAGAGTCTCAAAGAATTATTTACGGAGCTAATATGCACCGTAATGAGTACGGACCAAAACAATATGCGAATTATTTCTTCTTCATTACTGGATTCCACGGATTCCACGTATCAATTGGTATTATCATTAATATTATCGTATTGATTGGATGTATTAAAGGTACTTACCATGCAAGAGGACACTATGAAATGGTAGAGAAAGCAGGATTGTACTGGCACTTTGTAGACTTAGTTTGGGTGTTTGTATTTACATTCTTCTACCTAGTTTAATTAAACCGTAAATAATTCTATAAAAGCATAATATTATGGAAAGAGATGACATTATTGAATATTCTTTACACACACATCACTCAGAAGAGGAAGGTGCAAAGATTCGTAAGAAAATTTATTTCGTAACATTTTTACTTTCTGCAATTACTGCAGTTGAAGTTGGTGTAGGTATTTTTTGGGGTAGAGGGAATGTTACTGGATTTGCTTGGACAACTATTAAGTGGTTCTATATTGTATTGACAATCATCAAGGCTGCTTACATCGTTATGGTATTCATGCACTTAGGAGATGAAAGAAAGAACTTAAAATTGATGATTTTAGTTCCGTATTTAATCTTTATTATTTATGTGATTTTTATCTGTTTGACAGAAGCGATGCACGTAGGTGACGCTTGGAGTACTTACGGAGTTTAAATAAAATTAAGCCATGACTGGTAAAAAAAATGCCGGAGGTAGTAAGGGTAGATGGTTAGTTCTACTCTTATTTGCCCCGGCTCTTTTGTTATTTATAACCTCAAGAGGTTGTAAGATGAAGTTCAAAACGTTGGAGGATTTTGGACCAGTGAATAACTATGCTTTTGTCGATGCAGATGGCAAAAGTTATACCCAAGATGATTTTAAAGGGAATGTCTTGATTTTTACAAATATTCAACCTGATTGCTTGGATACTTGTAGTATCAACTTATTTACATTCGAGAAAATCATCTATCAAGATATTCGTTCTAAAAAGTCGTTAAAGCACGTTAAGATTATCTCTTTTGTTAATGACGTTGATGGTAATCCTGTGAAGGACTTGAAACCAATGATGGATTTGATGAAGGACAAAATTCACAAGTTTGATCCTGAGAAATGGATGATTGTTAGTGGAGATGCAAGACGTGTTTATGATATTAAGAACAATGGGGAAACATTGTTGCAAACTGGTGAACAATATTTTGGAGGAAATGCATTTCAAGAGTTGATGTTATTAGTCGATAAAGAAAATCATTTGAGAATGGTTTTACGTGGCAACGTAGAGGGAATGTTCCGTAGAATGAAAGAGTGTATTGCGTTGCTTCAAAAAGAATACAGTACAAATGACACAGTTGAAAATAATAAGTAAGGCCCTTGTTTTTTTCCTTCTTGTGATTCTTGGTACATCAGCGTGTACAAATCAATCAGAAGAGGTTAAGAAGCTCCCAATTATTGGGAATGTTGATGTTGTTGAGAAAGTTGTAAACGGTCAAATAATATTGGATACGGTTTATCACAAAGTACCAGATTTTAAATACATCAATCAAGATTCTGTATGGGTTGAATCGAAAGATTTAAAAAATAAAATTTGGGTGACTGATTTTATGTTTACCTATTGTCCTTCTATTTGTCCTCCAATGACAACAAATATGAAGCGATTGAATGTCATGACAAAGGATTTGAGTGATCATATTCAGTTCTTGAGTTTTTCAATTGACCCAACTCGTGATACACCAACACGCTTGCGTGAATACATGAAAGAATACGGTATTACGGCTAATAACTGGTTGTTTTTTACAGGGGATGAAGCAGCAACTCATGAATTGGCTCGTTCGTTTTTCAATGGAGCCGAAAAAGATGATGAAATTCCAGGTGGTTACGGACACACACCTTATTTCTCGTTAGTTGATACTAAAGGTCATATCCGAGGAATTTATGATGGGACAAATTCTGACGCGATTGATTCGTTAGCAAAAGATATACGATACTTATTAAAAACTGAATACAATGTTGTCGGAAAATAAATTAAAAAATGCTCGTTTGGCAATTATCATTGCTTCAATTGCAATTCCGCTTGTAGTTGCTATTTTATTTAAGGTTAAAATTCCTGGAGTCGATTTGAGCTTTTTACCAACGATTTATGCAATAATTAATGGTGTCACAGCAATATTGTTAGTTGCAGCATTAGTTGCCATTAAAAGTCAGAATAAACGTCTCCATGAAGGACTAATCAAAACTTGTATGATTTTGTCTTTGTTGTTTTTGGCATGTTATGTTGCATACCACATAACATCTGATTCAACAATTTATGGAGATATTAATAAAGATGGAATCAGAGATGCTTCGGAAGAATTAGCTGTTGGATCAACTTTAGTGATTTATACGATTATCTTGTTATCACACATCTTATTGAGTGTTGTGATTGTTCCTATTGTATTGTTTACATACTTTTTTGCTTGGTCTGGAAATTTTGAGCGTCACAAGAAATGGACGAAATTTGCTTGGCCATTGTGGTTCTATGTAGCTGTTTCTGGAGTAATCGTTTATTGTATGATTTCTCCATATTATTAGGAAATTAATCTGTGAATTTGTATCCAACTCCTCGAATAGAGTGAAAGTATTGTGGTTCTTTGGGATTAATTTCAAATAATTTTCTGTAAGCCAATATAAAATTATCGATTGTTCTAGATGTAGGGAATTGGTCAATTCCCCATACTTTGTCTAATATTTGGTCTCGAGATACCACTTCTCCCTTTTTCTCAATAAATAATTGTAAAAGTGCAATTTCTCTTTTCGACAATTCTGTGATCACAGATCCATCAATTGCTTTCACGTTGTATGTTTTAAAATCGATTATTTTATCACCGATTTGATACGTGTTTAGCTCCTGATTTTGGCGACCAATTAAAATTTTGATTCGAAGCAACAATTCCTCCAATTCAAAAGGTTTGCTTAGATAATCTGTACCCCCACTTTTCAAGCCTTCTATGCGATCGCTACTTGTCCCTTTAGCTGACAAAAATAGTACTGGTACATTCGAAATTTTTCGAAGCTCTTTGCAAATATCAATTCCATTTACTTCGGGGAGCATGACGTCTAAAATGACCAAATTAGCTTTTGTAAAATTGTTTAAGTTGTTGATAGCATCTTTACCGTTTGTGAAATGTTCAACGGAATAGTTTTCCATTTCTAGGTTTAGAATAATTGCTTCAGCTATTGCTTGCTCGTCTTCAACAAGTACAATTTTATCACTCATTACTATTTTTTATACAAAAGTAGTATTTATTCTATTTTGGTTGATGCTTTCTTACCTTTCTGACTCTTGTTTCCTACCAAGAAGTTCATTCCAAAGTTAATGTGGAAGTTTTTTGCTGAACGTTGTGCTCCAAATCCAAGTACGTTATCTGAAATGACATACAATTGGAATGGACCAGGTGATAAACATAATCCAAATCCAAGATTTGAAAACGAACGCCCATACATTGAATATTTTCCAGTAACTGTTAACCAGTTTCTAACACGTAAGTTTGCAGCTAGTGCAACACCCATTCTGTAACTTGTTCGAATGATTTGATTATAAATGGTAGCACTTGTCGATAAGAAATCGTTTATTTGATATGTACCTCCGATATAAAAAGAGGTATATAACATATTGGAATAGCTATCATTGTTCTCATTAGCTGAGAATATAGTAGTTAAAGTATCTTCTAATTGATCCCAATATGAGTCGGTTGTATCAGAAAAGAATTTTTTTGCATCAACACCCGAGAATGTATAGTTAACATCGTTGGAAACGAAATTTGCATTTCCTTCATTCCATTTGATGAATCCCAAGTCTAACAAACTTGCATTGACAGCTATTTTTTCGGTAACTTGATATGTTGCACCTAAATCTAGTGCTATTCCAATATTTTTAAATGAATAAGCATTTTTAATCGCATCAATTGCATTATAGGTTCCTGTTGTGTCGAAAAATGGTTTAATCCCAGAAGAGTTAACGCGCATTTTCCCATCAACAGTTAGATCAAACATTGTTTCATCTGTATGAATTCCTAATTTGCTTTCTTTAGTAGCAATGTTGGCAATACCTGATAGTAGCTTAACACGACCTCCGACAGTTAGTTTTTCATTTACTCCGACTTTTTTATTGAATCCAATTGCATATTCCATGTACGAATTTGCTTCAACTCCTAATTTATTGAAAGAAGCTCGTTCACCAATAAAACTCTTACCATTCCCTTCAACAATGAATTGAATTAGCTCCTTTGGGTAAATGAAGTTTACATCTAATCTATTTGTAGCAGAAAAGCTGAAGTACATATCTTTTACTTTGAAGCCAAACCCCAACAGTTCGTTTCTTGTTTCTACTGAAACAAAGTTTATTTTTCCTAATTTCCTCACGACATTTTCTGCATCTATTGTGAGAGAATCATCTTGAGGGCGAGATTTAAAAAGTTGATTATAGGTAAAACCACTGTTAGTTGCTCCAATTGAGTGCATTCCTAATGGCAAACCAATATAACCTTTAGCTGCTGGTGAGAAAGCAGGATTTAAATAATGCGATTGTGCCAAATTGTTCATGCTATAAAGTGTCAGGTTTTTTTGAGCCTTGACAAATGGCATGGAAAGAAATGTGAAAACTAACGTAACTGCGCAGATGAAAACCGTCCATCTAATTGTTGAATATTTCATGTTTGATGTATATAAGTAGTAAGTAATTATAGTCCAATTTTCCCTTGTACTTGTGTACTTAATTTAAGGTCTAATTTGTATGTGTCAAAAAACTTCACAATTTGACCATTCAAAGCATTCAATGTTTGTGCAACACCATTAATGAGTATGTATTTTACATTTCCTAATTGTGCAATTTGAGCAGGAGTTAGCAATGCATCTGTTATTTTTTCTGTGTTTTGATTCACTTTTCCTTGTCCATCAACAGTAGCTGATGCCACAACAACTTTTGGTGATGTAAATACAGAAAAAACAGGGACATAATTTTCATCGGCAAATATGATGTCTGTTACGAATTGCACAGGAAAACCATTGTTGACATATAAACGAAGTAAAACAGACTCAATATTCGAAGGATCTTCAACCAAGTTGAAGTCAACAGTATCAATTAATCTAAAACCATAGGCCAAACCTTCCAAAGGCAAGCTTACTTCTGCACTTAGTGTTAAACGGTCATCTCGTTCGATGATATTGACCTCATTTGGATTGCCAGATGGATTAATTGTTGCCGAAACATCAAAATTGAAAAATTTTGGAGTTGGAGTAATGATTGTATTTAAGTTTTGTGTATTGGAAGTATTCAGCGTCCAAGTAGTTGAAGCTGATTGTCCCATCGATGTTGGCGAGTTGATATTGACAGTTGATGGATAACCAACTAGTGAAAGTTCTTGACCATTTTGGATGTTAATAGTTTTTAAATCATGAAAATTGATTTGCGACGGCACCTGCATGTCGTTATTGATAAAGAAGTTGACAGAAGGATTTGTAAATTCGAAATAACCTTCAGTTGCGTTTTGGAAAATTCGAAGTAAGATGCTGTCTGCAACATTTCCAATATTGTTTTGTCCAAAGTACCCTTTGACATGTTGATAGTCTAACGAGCTGAATTGAAAGTCGAATGAAATAGATTCTGATCCTGATACTTCGTTTCCTGTACCACTGATTGTCGTATTGATGAGAATTGCTAATTTATTTACATCTGTATTACCCAAAGTGAAATCAGCATCTGAATTATTTAAGTCAACTTGAGTAACTGCAGTTTGTGGTAAACTTCCGTTGTAGTTTAATTGAATTGTTTTAGTAAGTGGAACGCCACTTTTCTTTACTTCAGGAAATGTCAAATTGATTGTTACATCATGTTTTAAATGTGTGGAAACCTGAATGGTTAACAAACCATTGTTGATGTGCATTGAATGCAGTTCAATGCCATTTTCGGTCGCAATTTCAATTATTTTTGAATTATTATCTGAAATTGTTCCTGTTAAAGAACCGATTGAACTTAGTCCTAATTCTGCTAAAGACAAGTTACTTTGCACAGATTGCGCTTCGATGGAAACGATTGAACTTGCTTCAAAAATAGCCAAATCACTCTTATAGGATAGTGCAATAGCACCAGTTGCTGGGTTGATTACAACCAATTCATCTGGATTATTTTGAGCTAGGATATCATACACATTGAAACTAGAATGTGCTAAAGGAACTGCAAGATTCGGATTCCAAGCCCCTGATGCGATTTTATCAAATTCCATTTTTTTACATCCTGTCAAAACGATTAGGATTAGAAAACATAATTTGATTGAAAAAATGTTTGTTCTCAATAAAGACGTCATATAGCAGTAAGTTTTTATTTTTTTAACAAATATAAGATGTTTTTTTGAAGGATGGTTTTGAAATTGCAAAATAGTAGATATCAATTGCTTAATTGTTCGGAAATATTAGTTAAAGTTCGTTTAAGCCTACAAATTAAAATCGTACATATATTAACTAGAAAGTAGAATAATTGGTATTTTTGTGATCAAATGTCTGAACAAAAGAAAATAAACATACAAGTATTTCTGAGACTGATTCAATATGCTCGAGCTTACAAGAAGTTTTATTTGTTAGCCATCTTCTCAACCATTGTTCTAGCACTTATTTCTCCTTATCGAGTTAAAGTTATCGGAGATGTAATCAATGAGTACATTACAACTGCTCAAGATGCTCGGTTGCTACTGATTTGGACTGGAATTATCATTGTGATGCTTTTGTTGGAAACTGCATTACAATTTGTTTCAAGTTATTATTCTAATCTGCTTGCTCAAAATGTCATTTATGATTTGAGAGTAAAATTGTTTAGTCGAATTTCTGCGTTTAAGTTACGTTTCTTTGATACGCATCCAATTGGGAATATTGTTACTCGCTTGGTTTCGGATTTAGAGGCAATTACCGAGGTTTTCTCTTCTGGATTGATGAGTATCATGGGCGATTTACTGATGTTAATTGTTACAATAGTCATGATGTTTGCAACAGATTGGGAATTGTCAATTTATGTTTTAGTCCCAATTCCTTTACTGATTATTGGAACACGAATTTTTGCTCGAGCAATGCGCAAATCGTTTCAACTCGAAGGGATGCAAGTGGCGAAATTGAATTCCTTTGTGCAAGAGCGATTGACAGGTATGGGCTTGGTGCAGTTATTCAATCGAGAAGAAAATGAATACAAGTCATTTGTAGAAATCAATAAAGGTCATAGAGCTGCACATATAAAAGCAATTTGGGCCAACTCGATTTTCTTTCCGTTTGTGGAAATGCTTAGTTCCTTGTCTATTGCATTTTTGTTTGTTATTACTGTTATCAATTTGCAAGGTGATTCTTCAATTGATATGCGCGATAAGTTTGGTGAAATCATGGCTTTTACAATGTGGGTTAACCAATTGTATAGACCGATCCGTATGTTGGCTGATAAATTCAATATCTTACAACGAGGAACGGTAAGGGCTGAACGTGTTTTTGCGTTGTTGGACGTGGAAGAAGAAGTTCAGCAAGAAGGAAAAGTAACAACTTGCGATTTTTCTCAAGATATCACATTTGATCAAGTGTGTTTTGCATATCAAAACGAGGATTGGATTTTAAAGGACATCAATCTGAAAATTGATGCTGGAAGTATGGTCGCATTTGTTGGTGCTACAGGGGCTGGCAAAACCTCCATTGTAAACCTTCTAGGAAGATTTTATGAGTTTCAGAAAGGTGAAATTCGAATTGGTAACGTGTCGATAGAGGATTTGGAATTGAATTACCTTCGTCGTAATATCGCCATTGTTTTACAAGATGTTTTCTTGTTCTCTGATACTGTTTTTAATAATATTACCTTGCGAGATCCAAGTATTACTAAGGAGCAAGTAATAGAAGCCTCAAAGATAGTTGGTGCACATGATTTTATTGAACGACTTCCAGGAGGGTATGATTATCAGGTAGGAGAGCGTGGAGGAGTTTTATCTGTCGGACAACGTCAATTGTTATCGTTCATTCGTGCGTATGTGTACAATCCGCAAATTTTGATTTTGGATGAAGCAACATCGAGTGTTGACAGTGAGTCTGAAATGTTGATTCAGCAGGCGACAGAAAAACTAACAGAAGGAAGAACTTCTATTGTTATAGCACACCGTTTATCAACAATTCAAAAAGCAGATAAAATCGTTGTATTGGATCATGGTCGAATCATCGAAGAAGGAACCCATCAGGAGTTACTCGGATTTGATGGACATTATAGAAGGCTGTTTGATATGCAATTCGGTAACGAGAGTACATCGGATAAGATTTAATTTGATACCTTACAACTAAATAAATAGATATGAAATTGAGAATTGGAGGGGTTCCCGAGCATTTTAATTTGCCATGGAAGTTGGCAATTGAGGAAGGCGATTTTCGTAATGAAGGAATCGAATTGCATTGGACAGATATGCCAGGAGGAACAGGACAAATGCTTCGTGGATTTGAGAACAATACTTTAGATGTTGCTGTTTTACTGACAGAAGGAATCACGCGTGGGATTTTGCAAGGATTGAATGCAAAAATTGTAGATGTTTACGTTACTACTCCGTTGCACTGGGGGGTGCATGTTCCTTATGATTCAAGCTTCACTAAGATCGAAGAATTAGAAAATACCACATTTGCAATTTCAAGATATGGTTCAGGCTCTCATTTAATGGCCTATGTTTGTGCTGATAGAATGGGTTGGAGCACAGATAATTTAAAATTTAATGTAATTGGAGATGTGTATGGAGGTCTATGGGCGTTAGAAAATAACGAAGCTCAAATCTTTTTGTGGGATAAATACATGACACATCCTTATACTGTTCAAAAGAAATGTCGCTATATCGATGAAGTCATTACACCATGGCCATGTTTTGTTATTGCAGCTCGACAAGAAATCATCGATAGAGACCCAGATGTGTTGCGCAAAATTTCGAAGATTGTAAACGAAAAGGCTTTGGCAATGAAACAAGAGGAGCATATCGTTGAGATTATTTCATGGCGTTTTAATTTGGGTCAGAATCAAGTCCAAAATTGGTTGTATGAAACAGATTGGAACTATAAACTGATTCAATATCCATTGGCTTTTGATCAAACTGTAAATTATCTGTCGAAGCTCAATCTTATTACTGCGGAGGAGTCTTCTGATTGGAGAGAAAAGCTGTTTATGTAAAAGTCGAATCAATTATTTTTTTGACATTTTTTTTAAAGTTCGATTTTCTTTTTTATATTGTAACTGGTTGTAAATTAATTTACTTACTTGTTAAAACTAAATCGCATGAAAATCGTCGGAATAACATTGATCGTCATTGGTGGAATTATAGGCTTCATTGGAGCATCTAAATTGACTGCAAACACTAGAACATTTAACTTTTTGGGAATTGAAATTGATGCCAGTAATGAGGCAGGTCAGACCACTGGGATTTTATACTTAGTTGGATCAGCTATCCTAATTGGAGGAGGGGTTGTATTAGCAAGAAAAAATGATAATTAAAAGAGAAGGTTTACCGCTTTTTTTCTTTGTAATAACTTTTTGAAGCAATGTAAAGTACTTTGGTGATTTCAGCCATGATATTGCCTTGTTCGTCAGTATATTTTGTTTTCAAGGTATAATTACATCTTCCATCTCGATCCACGATTGATTTAATTTCAGCCAATTGTTCGTCTGTTATTTCAAACTTAATCTTTGCTTTTTTATAAATTGGTTTTTTAAAATCTACAGTTGCTGATTTATCCCAAACGACATAATTCTTTCCTAAGATAAATAGTAATTGTGTCATATAAATTGGGTCTGCAGCGGCGTAGATTGAACCACCAAAGACAGATCCAACAAGATTCCGAGTTCGAATCTTTTTCTTAAGGGTAATATGCACTTCTTTCCAATCTTCAGATATGAATCGAATTTTAGCTCCAGTACACCAATATGCTGGAATGAAATTGAAAATTAATCGCTGAAATCTTGTTTTGACAGACTCTTTTCTATTCGTTTGAAATAGCATTGCAAGATAAGTTATGTACGCATAGCAAAGTTAAGATAAATTATCTTAAAAGGACTCATTCGTATCATAGCGATCCAGGTCTTATTTCTTATTTATTGTTAAATAATTGATTATTAAAATGTTTTGGATTAATTTAAAAGGAAGATTGATTATTCTGATAGTAAAGCGCAATTCTACAGTATTTAGCAGCTTTTTCGTAATCACCTAGACGATAATATGGGTCAAACAAACGTCGGCTTACTGCAAAAATCATGTCGTCATTCCCTAATTGAATAGCTAGTTCGTATGCTTGTTCAAGGTAATTCAGCTTTACGTAAATGTCATCTCCTAATCGACTTAATAGCGTTAAAACATCTACTTTGGCGATTAATAAGTTGTGTTTATCTACCAATTCTATTGCTTTGAGATAAAGCTCTTTACTTTTTTCTGGGTTTGAATGTTCATAGATATAACCATATTCATTGTAGCTATAAACAACGGTTTCTTTGTTTGTAATTGAGTCTTGCATTTCAATGACTTTTAGACTCAATTTTTCTGCGAGTGCATTGTTTCCAAGCATTGCTTCGATTGCTGCTCTTCTGTTGTAGTAATATGCTCGAATATCGGCAGGAGTTTTTGGAGTAACCATTTTTTCAGCCTCCTTAATGTATTTAAGAGCCATGTCTTTTACTCCTCTGTACCGAAAGAGTTCAGCCATCAAGATTTTAGAATAAAGAACACTGTCAGGTTTTTTATTGCGTTCATAAAGTTCTAATGCCTTTTGATAATAGAGAAAACTACTATCTGTTTTTTCTCTTAGTTTGATAATTCTCCCATAGAGTGTGTAATAATTTGCCTGTTCTACTTCATTAAGTTTGTCGATTTTTTGTAATGCTTTTCGCATAAACAAATATGCAGAATCGATTTGACAGCGTTCGTTGTATTTTTTTGCTAATTGAAAATCAGATGGTTTTTGGGTGAATGCCTGAAAAAAGCAACAAACAAAAATGAGTAGTAGCCACTTCATTGGATATTTCTTTGATATAAGTGCCGAAGTTAAGAAAAGTAACTAGTGATTGTTTGTTGCTTGCCAAAAAAATCACACGATAGATTAACCTACCGTGTGACCATAAATAGTAGCAGATCGTTTAATTATATTGCAGAATTAAACAGGTGTCGCAAACGGTAGATTAATAAATAATAGAACTCAAATTATTTAAATAAATAGTAGGTTAGTTGAAATTGTTTTGGAAAAACAATATTTTTCATCTTGCTATAGTACAAAGGTAGGGGGATACATTGAGTTGTGAAAGGGTGGATTTACTCTTTTTACTCAGGAAAATTACTTAATGAGTCTAGGGAAATGCCTAAAATATGTCATAGAAGATGCATTTGTCAGATTTTTTTATATCTATTTGTGTATTAGATAAGTATAATTTTAAAATGCTACAA
>DATGOZ010000265.1:0-2396 GCA_035305395.1 Taishania sp.
ATTGAACTCAAGAATGTTAAAGTTGGAAGTAAAATTGCCTTGCGGAACATATTTTTCGAAACAGCCAGTTCAACGCTTAAGTCGGAGTCGAACAGCGAGTTAGACCGATTGGTTAAACTAATGAAGGATGTTCCAAAGTTGAAAGTAGAAATATCCGGTCACACGGATAATACTGGATCTGCTGCGTTGAATGATGAACTTTCGCAAGCCAGAGCTCAGGCTGTTGTTAATTACCTTGTTTCAAAAGGAATAGACAAGTCTAGATTGATTGCGAAGGGTTATGGGAGCAATTCACCGGTTGCAACCAATAATTCAGCAGAGGGTCGTCAGCAAAACAGACGTGTTGAATTTGAGATTACAGGTAATTAGAGAAATTTATAAAACTGAATCGAGAACCCCGGCTTAATGGTCGGGGTTTTCTTTTGAAACAAAATCGTTAAAGAATATTTGTTACTATATGTTCCATGCTGGAAATAAAAAAAAATCTCAAAAATGTATTATACTAATCGAATCAACTTTTTTGCGCTCATTGAAAACTATAACTAATCTTGATGACATCATGTTGTTATTTAAATCACCTTCTTTACCTTGTCTCATTTGCTGTAAGGCTTCCTGACAATAGGAGCCAAAACAATTAATCGAATAAAAACAACAAAATCCATTTTCTGTATTCAATTCAAAATCAGGTTTCCCTAATAATGAATCCATGAATACCGCGTCATTACCATTCCAGTTTTGGTTGAAGTTTTTGAAAGTTGCGACACTCTCTCTGTATCCATTGTTGCCCAAAGTATCTAATTTCCATAATATTGAAGAAAATTCGGTAGTGTCTTGTGAAAATGAAATGGTTGAGATCAAAGACAACAAGAGAAAAAAAATGATTTTCATTGAATTACAATTAATGGATTAAACGATTTCGATTCATCTCTGATAGCTAATCCTCGGGGTTTTCTTTTGAAACAAAGTGCGAATTGAATGTTTCTGAGTTGTTTCTAATTATTCGTTTACTGATAAAGTAAGTCAATAATGGTAACATTAGAATACCGGAAAGAACATATCTGTTCATCGCAAAATCAAATACAAATCTGGCTAGAATATAGGTCACAAATATCATTGCAGTTGATACAGCGAAGACCAGCCATCTTTGTGGTGAACTCCTGAATTCATCTACGTGATAAGTACTTTCTTTTCCGCAGAATTTGCATGTGCGCCTGATGCTTTCACCATTTGTCTGAGCAAACTCGACTCGCGTTGGATTAACTGTAAACTGTGAAAGACGTTTTCCACAATCGTGACATTCAACAAATATTCGTGGCATAAGGAATTTATCGTGTTAAAATTATATCTAGCAATCCGTATATCCATGCGTTTTTAGCTTAAAAAGTTAATTAATAAGAATTATTGTAAATTTATCCTCCAACTTCAATTTTGATATTAGCCATGAAAAAAATATCAATATTCTTAGCGCTATTAGTATTAACATTGGTAAGCAAAGCGCAATTAACTCTAGGTGATAGTTTAATAGCCTATTATCCATTCTCAGGTAACGCAAGCGACGTAACAGGTAATGGATATGATGGAACCATTTATGGGGCAACACTAACCACAGACAGATTTGGGAATGCCAACATGGCCTATGACTTTGATGGCATCGATGACTACATCAATACATTTTCAATTTTTGATTTTGAATATCGAACCCTATCGTTGTGGGTCTATTCAAGAGACATTACTGGAAGCGGCACAAGCGAAAAGCACGTTGCCGGTCATGATGATGATGCCATGAGTTATGGTCAGCTAAAAGTGAAATTTGATAGTAACACTTTACAGGTTAGATCCGGTGGTGAAACGAATAATCAGATTTATCAATTTCCAATGACAGAAATTTGGTATCATGTAGTATTGGTGCGCGATGGTGCCAATTCATACTTTTATCTCAACAATGTATTAATTGGGGTTGATGCCTCAGGAAATACCGCAAGTTCTGCATTCACAAACCCTGATTTTGTAATCGGTGCAGGGAGAGAGTTAACGAACCAGTTCTTTAATGGGAAGATCGATGATATTAGAATTTATAACCGTGCCTTAAGTTCAAGTGAAGTTGGTGATTTGTTTGATTTGGGCAACCCACTTGGGATTGATAATAACCTGGAGGATTTTAAAATTAGTCTTTATCCGAATCCTGCAAATAGCTCTATAAATATTGAAATTCCTGCTGGATATGAGGATGTTGATGTTAAAATCGTTGACGCTTCAGGACGTTTGATATTTAGTCAGTCGAAACTTAAAACTAATATCCTTAATATCAACTCACAATCTTGGAGTACAGGTATTTATAGCGTTTATATTCGTGAGAAGAATGGAGCGGCTTATGCTTCAAAGTTCATAATTAATCA
>DATGOZ010000266.1:0-3507 GCA_035305395.1 Taishania sp.
ATGGACATAAAGGCAAAAGTACCGATAAGAGCCACTGGTACAGCAAGGACAGGAATGAGTGTAGACCTCCAATCTTGAAGAAAAAGGAAAACAACAATTCCCACCAAAATAAACGCTTCAATCAATGTTTTTAGTACTGCGCTAATTGATGCATCCAAGAAACGAGAAACGTCATAAGCCAAGTTGTAATCCATTCCTGGAGGGAAGGAAGTACCTTTCAACTCAGCCATTTTTTCTTTTACATTCTTAATTACTTCAGATGCATTTGATCCTGGTCTTTGCTTCATCATGATTGATGCTGAAGGTTTTCCATCTGTTTTGGAAACCATCCCATAACTCATAGCACCAAATTCAATTTCAGCAATGTCTTTCAATTTCAAGATTGTTCCATCGGGATTAGCCCTGATAGCAACATGTTCATATTCCTCAGGTTCACTGAATTTACCTGTATACTTGATTACATACTGTAATTGACTACTCAATTTACCAGAACCTTCTCCTACTTTTCCTGGGGCTGCTGCAATATTTTGTTTTTGTAAAGAAGCAATCACTTCATCTGCTGAAATATTGTAGGCTACCATTTTTTGAGGATCCAACCAAACACGCATCGAGTATTCTTTTTGCCCCATGATTTCGGCACGACCTACCCCTTCGATACGTTTTAATTCTTGCAAGATATTGATATCTGTAAAGTTGTAGATAAACTGTTCATCTTGCTCTTCATCCGAGCTGACAATGTTCAAATACATCAACATCGAGTTAACCTCCTTCTCAGTCGTTACCCCTGCGCGAATAACTTCCTCTGGAAGCTCATCGAGGATTGTTGTAACACGGTTCTGTACGTTTACCGCCGCAAGATCTGGATCTGTTCCTACTTCAAAGAAAATCTGAATCATTGTCAACCCGTCATTTGACGTCACTGTTGACATATAAGTCATCCCAGGAACACCATTGATTGCACGTTCTAACGGTAGTGCCACTGCATTGGCAGACACCTCGGCATTAGCCCCTGTATATTTAGCTGTTACGATAACTGACGGAGGTACAATATCAGGGAACTGCGTAATTGGCAATTGAAACAACGCCAAAACCCCAAGGAGTACAAAAAATATTGATATGACTAAGGATAAAACCTTTCGTCGGATAAATAACTCAACCATAATTTTAAATTTCTAAATTAGTTATGAATTACTTGCTATGACGACGTTTGATTTTATCACCGTCTCTTAATGATTGTGTTCCCTCACGAACAATCACATCATTTTCATTCAATCCAGTTGTAACGATGAAGCTATCATCTAAAGTTGCTCCAATCACAATGGATTTCATTTTCACAGTATTGTCCTTATTAACCAAGAATACATAACGTTTATCTTGAATGGAGAATACTGCTTTTTGAGGAATAACGATCGCACTTGGACGACTTTCAGAAATAATCAATTTTCCAGATGTTCCATGCTTAATTAAGCCATCTGGGTTTGAAAATTTAGCCTTAAATTGAATTGAACCAGTGTATTTGTCAATTTCTGCTTCTGCGGTTTCTAATTTTCCTTCAAAACCGTATTGAACACCATTTGGTAGAATCAAATGAATACCGCTCTGATTATCTAAACGATTTTCCGATAATAATTGAAAGTATGTGTTTTCTGGAATTGAGAAGTAAGCAAAAACCTCATCTAGTTCAGAAACTGTTGTCAACAATATTCCTTCTTGAATCAAACTTCCTTCTTTTAACGGAATTCTATCGATAACTCCATCAAATGGAGAAACGATTGTTGTAAAGCTTATTTTTTGAGCGATTGCATTTTTTTCTGCTGCTGCATAAGCGACTTTTGCTTCTGCTGCTTCATGCTTCGCTTTTGCAAGTTCTAATTCATTGTCAGCAATTACTTTTTTATCAAAAAGTGTTTGCATTTGGCGCAACTCAACTGTTGCCATCCTTAAATCAGCCTGCGCACTCTTCAAAGCCGCTTGAGCTTTCAATAATTCAATCTGAAGCTCAGCATCATTCAATTTGAAAAGTGTTTGACCTTTTCTAACTTTTTGTCCTTCATTTACGTGGACTTTCTCCATAATACCACTGATTCTGGCATGGATTTCAACATTTTTTTTTGCTTGAATATCTGCAACAAATTTGCTTGATACGATTGTATCCTTTTTGAATACTTTGTAAACTGGTACGCTCTTAACCTCTGCTATATTGTTATTTTCAGAGCCACTATTACATGCTGTAAACACAACAGATAATATGGCACACACTATAAAGTGACTTGATTTCATTCTTATTTTTTTAAATTGACATTAATGGTTGTTTTTCTGTTAGAAAATCAAAAAATAATATTCAATTCAAAAGAGTTGAAATCGATGCAGAAAGG
This sequence comes from Taishania sp., assembly GCA_035305395.1. GTDB lineage: Bacteria > Bacteroidota > Bacteroidia > Flavobacteriales_D > Crocinitomicaceae > Taishania. Next base: position 2,376 of record DATGOZ010000266.1, read on the forward strand.
TTTCTTCCGCACTTGCTGTAAGATATGATTTTAGCTTATAAACAAATTCTTGCTCCGAACGAATGATTTGTTCACTTTTAAACGGAGCAAATTGTATCAGTTGATTGTAATCACACGAATTATCTTGACTAGGTTTAGATCTTCTCCAGTTATTTCGAAAAATCACTTCATCTTCTAACTCCTCCCAAAGTTCATAAAAACTTGCTTCCGTGTCATCAACAACTTCTTCATAAGGATCCTCGACAAATTCTACCTCATTCGAATTTGAATAAGAAAAAGAAAGCAATAGAAAGGTTGCTAAAAAGAATATGTATCGAATTTTATACATCGTTTGAATTCACAAACAATTCATTTTTTTGATTTCCAAAAGTAATGGTTTTTATATACTAATTCGATTATTTTAGATTTAATTAACGTATTTTAATCTAAAATTTTAATCGCAGTTGAATGGTAAGATCTGACTTTGTGTGATTTAAAACTTCTTCCAAACCACTACCTACTGTTTTTCGATTATTGTAAATAAATGTTCCGTATCTCACCCATAAGTCTAACTGTCTGAAAATCGTCCAGCGAACCAGACAGTAAGCACGGCTCCCTTGGTAATAATACGCTGGAATAGAATAAACATAGAGCGCATTTGTTTCGAATGAGTACAAACGAGAATCATAACTATCGGTATCGAAAAAGGCATAACGGAGTGTTAAATCAACCGGAAAATTCTTCGGTTTATAACTGAGATCTTGTGTTAACAAAATCCCTCTTTCGGGCATATTACTTGGCCGATTAATCGTAACGAATTCAACTCGACTTTTGATTGTGATTGCTTCGGAAACTTTGTATGACAGATTTATGCGGTAATTACGTTGTACAACATCTTCAATGGGAGTGATTGTCCCATCTGAATTTCGACTATTTTTTTGATGCATCTGTTGTCTGAATCGCGCATAAATTTCCAAGTTTCTTGTTGGCCGATATGTCGGTTGAACCAAAAACTCATATCCTCTACTAGGTTGGTCAACCAGATACTTCAACCATGGAAATTCAAACAAATCAACATAGGTATTCAAACTAATTGATCTTGTTAAATTTAATTTCAATCCAGCATAAATTCCATTTTCATTTTTCGCCATTC
>DATGOZ010000267.1:0-2893 GCA_035305395.1 Taishania sp.
TTGATACGTGAATCACGGTAAGCTCTTTCTACACTTGATTCTGCAGAATATCCCATTCCACCAAAAATCTGAACCGCTTCGTCCACAACATAATCCAACGCTTCAGAACCAGCAACTTTCAAGATAGCACACTCAGGAGCGAATAACTCGATTCCTTTCAATGTAGCTTCTCCTTTGCTCATTCCACCAGCGATGTATGCTTCAATCGCATCGTCGATATTTTGACCAGCACGGTACAATGCAGACTCAGCTACATACGTACGAATCGCTTGTTCAGCAATTTTGTAACGAATTGCTCCGTATTTAGAAATTGGACGACCAAATTGCTCACGCTCGTTAGCATATCTGATTGACTCAGAAATTGCTTCTTTAGCTCCACCTAAAACTCCAGCACATAATTTGATACGACCAATGTTCAAGATGTTCAATGCGATCTTAAATCCATTTTCACGCTCAGAAAGCATGTTTTCAACTGGAACTTTTACATTGTTAAAGAAAATTTGACGAGTTGAAGATCCTTTGATACCCAATTTCTTTTCTTCTGGGTTCAAAGAAATTCCTTCTGAATCAGCTTCAACTAAGAAAGCAGTCAATTTCTCATCGTTATCAATTTTAGCGAAAACAGTATACAAATGTGCAAAACCACCATTCGTGATCCACATTTTTTGACCATTCAAAATATAGTGCTTACCATCTTCAGACAATACAGCTTTTGTTTTTCCTGAATTAGCATCAGATCCAGCAGAAGGCTCTGTTAAACAGTATGCAGCTTTCCACTCACCTGTAGCTAATTTTGGACTGTATTTTGCTTTTTGCTCTTCATTTCCATAATACAATAATGGTAATGATCCAATTCCTGTGTGAGCTCCATAAGCTACAGAGAATGAATTACCTTTTCCTAAACGTTCTGTTGCCAATAAAGAAGTTTTGAAATCAACTCCCATTCCTCCTAATTCTTCAGGAACTGACAGACCTAACAAACCTAATTCACCTGCTTTGTCCAATAAAGAAGGCATTAACCCCTCTTCCATTGAATCGATACGATCTAAGTTTGGCTTAACTTCTTGTGCAATAAAATCATCACACATTTGAGCAATCATTCGTTGCTCCTCAGACCATTCCTCTGGAATGAAAATTTCACTTGGTAAAGTATCTTTGATGATAAATTCACCACCTTTAATAGCATTCTTAGCTGACATATATAATTGATTTTTTAATTATCGTTTGGCTAAAGATACAAAAAAAATTAATTGTATGCATGCATAACAAATATTTTTTATTCTACTTTTTGTAGCGTAAACCAAACTATTGGATTATTATAATCCTCATTTTGTACAACCAATTTTGGAAACTTGATAGTGAATTTTCCTTTTGAAGATGTTTGTTCCTTGTAACTTACAATTAGCTTATTTTTAAATTGTAGATAAAAGTGTATTTCATACACTGCATTTTTATCCAATCCCTCCACAACAAGCGTGCTCGATTTAGGTCCATCAGACCATGTAATATCCGTTAATTCATTAATTGGCGCATCATCAAAGTTATCAACTAAAAATGGATTGGGTGACTTTAACAAATTACATCCTTCGTCCATGCGTTTTGTGTGTGTGTTATGTGTTCTATTGCGAACATACCCACATGCCTGTTGTCTATCTTCAGAAAGGTAATATTGCACCTCTTTTGCTCCAACTTTATGTGAATTCTTAATTTTTCCAACTTGACGACCTTGAATCCAATTGCCATTTCCTTGATTCAATACTTGAACAATGTGTTCCTGAGCAAAATTTTGGGCAAGAATGGTTGAAGGCCAAATAAACGATTGAACCCAATCCTTACCTTCCCAAACATTAAACCCACAAACTCCGACGAATCCCATCGACATAGCATCAATCTTGGATTCCGCATATTCAGTACATGCACCAAAACCATCTCCAATACCTTGTTCTGACAATATGATTGGTTTTTGAGATCGTTGATACAAATCATGAATCATTCGGGCTTTAGAATTTTCATTCAATCCAAACTCATTATTCGAACCACTTTTTGATTTAATATATCTATTTTGAGCGACATCATAATCATTCAAGGCAATTATATCAATGTGTTTAAAAGCATAACTTTTATCCAATTGCCATTTAGTTGAATCTGGATTCCAAATACCACTTGCATAGTCAACACCAATCAAATGTTCATCATGACCTAGTTCCTCCTTAATATAGGTACTTATATTTCTTTGATACTTTTCAATTGATTGAAACAACTCCTTCTGATAAGCAATTTGCTCGTCAGTTGCTCCATCTTGCGGCACAAAATAAGGTTGTGTTTTATATTTCGCATTCACATCTACATTAAATGGCTCGCTCAATAATTCAAATTCATAAATATTCGTAGAATATCCATATCGTGAAATATAATATCTTGTTCGTTGTTGGTGATACAATAAATCTTCATCATCAGCCAAGGTCTGATGTGGCAACTTTCCTCCTATTTCTTTTGAATTTGTGTTGTAACAATACAAAGGCCAATCTTCATCGTGGTTGTAATAAATCTGACCATTTTCATCTATCCAATAGCGTTCCCAATCCCAATGAAATGCAAAATAACTACTACAAATTTCGAAAGGAGTATGATTCATCAAATTAAATAGCATCATCGCATCATACTGCTCACACAAATCCAACAATTTGTCTTGTTCCCAAGCATAATGTAACCGATCAAAGTAATTTCCCTTTTTTTCGTATTCAATTAATGCAGACCATGGGGATTGCATTATGCGAATAAATTTTCCTCCTTGTTTGAAATAGGTTTCAACCTTATTTAAAAAGAAATCCCACTCACGCGTATTTGTTGCTTTGGTTGTATTATTCCTTGAAAATAGTTTTTTCCCTATGTA
>DATGOZ010000268.1:0-3464 GCA_035305395.1 Taishania sp.
AAAATTAAATATATGAAAACAACAAAATTTAAAATCGGGACGTTGTTAATTGGTACAGCATTATTATTTGGAACTGTATCATGCAAAAAAGAAGGTTGTACAGATCCAAACGCTGTTAACTACAATGAAAAAGCAAAAAAAGATGATGGAAACTGTAAGTATACCAATGCAGATGACGAAAATGTAATTTACATTTCATCAAACATCACAAACAATACGACATGGCAAAATGATAAAATCTACATTTTGACTAGCAGAATTGCTGTAACGAATGGCGCAACGCTAACAATTGAACCAGGTACAATCATCAAAGGTGAAGCTGGAACAGGAGCAAATGCAACTGCACTAATTATTGCAAGAGGCGCAAAATTACATGCTGAAGGAACAGCAAATCAACCAATCATCTTTACATCAATTGCTGATGAAATAACACATGGGCAAATTGCAAGTCCGAACTTAGATCCAACAATGAATGGACTTTGGGGAGGATTAATCATTCTTGGAAATGCACCAATTTCAGCAGATGCACCAACAGCACAGATTGAAGGAATTCCTGCATCAGATCCAAATGGATTATACGGAGGATCAAATGCGAATGATAACTCTGGGATCATCAAATATGTTTCAATTCGTCACGGTGGAGCAAACATTGGTGAAGGAAATGAAATCAATGGAATGACACTCGGAGGTGTCGGAAATGGAACAACGATTGAAAACATTGAAGTTGTAGGAAACCAAGATGATGGAGTAGAGTTTTTTGGTGGAACTGTAAATGTCAAAAACCTAGTTGTTTGGAATGTTGGTGATGATGCAATTGATACCGACCAAGCTTATGCAGGAACACTTGATAATTTCATCGTATTATGTATGCCAGGATCAAATCCAACTGATCACGCATTAGAGATTGACGGGCCAGAAGGAGCATATCTTGCAGGTCACACACTACAAAATGGAACAATCAAAGGAAGTGCAGACTCAGAATTAGCTGATTTCAGAGATGGAGCTAGAGGAACTTTCAAAAACATTTATTTCTTCAACTTTCCAGATCCATCAGTAGCGGGAAAAGGTGATTTTGCATTATCTGGAACAAGTACGATTGACAACTTTAATTCAGGTGTCTTAAAATTCGAAAACTTACAAATCACCGCAGTTTCAGGAGTGAATTTAAATACCATCTTTTTAAATGGAACGCACGTGCATGCATCACATGTAAATTCAGGATCAAACACTGTTGGAGCAACAACAAGTGTATTTGCAAACTGGTCATGGGCTGCAAATGCAGGTCAATTGAATTTCTAATAATTGAATGATTAAGCGTACTCACGATTTCTATTGTGGGTACAACTTATTTCAAATCAAACAGCATACACATGAAATTAATACAATATATTTTTCTTTTATTAGGAATACTTGTTAGTACAAATTCCTTTTGTCAATCAGGAAAAATTCAAGGTATCATAATTGAAGAATCAACGAATGAACCAGCAATAGGAGTGCGAATAAGTGTTGAAAATTCAACTTTTGGAACAATCTCAGATTTTGATGGAAAATTTGAAATCGATATCAAGCCTGGAAATTACACTGTAATATTCTCTTCAATAGCCTACGATACTGTTCGATTAACAAATATTCATGTCCATGCAAACCAAACTAAACGTCAGAATTCCATAAAAGTTGTAGAAAAAACAATACAAGTAGAAGAAGTCACTATCAGTGCAACTCGAAGAGTTGATTCAGAAATTGCTGTTTTGGTATTGAAACAAAACGCTCCAAACGCAATTGATGGTATATCAGCTGCCAGTTTACGAAAAAGTGGTGATTCAGATGCTGCTAGCGCAATGGCGCGTGTACCTGGAGTATCTGTTTCAAATGGAAAATATATTTTCGTACGAGGAATCGGAGATCGTTACAATAAAACATTGTTGAATGGAATAGATATCCCAGGATTAGATCCTGACAAAAACACATTACAAATGGATATTTTTCCATCTTCAATTATCGAAAATCTGATTGTGCATAAAAGCTTTATTGCTGAAAACCCAGCTGATTTTGCTGGAGGTGTCATTGATATCGGGTTGAAAAGTCTCCAAGAAAAACAAAAGGGATCATTCTCAATTAACTTTGGATACAATCCACTCTTTCATTTCAACAAAAATTATCTCACACAAAAAACTAGTACAACAGATTTCTTAGGATTTGATGATGGGATGAGAACCATTCCAGCTGAAAACAATATTCCATTTTTCGCTAAACTCATTGGAAATCCAAATGGAGATGAAGCTACTAGATACAAAGAAATACTAAAGCAATTTAATCCAAACATGGCCGCAATGCAACAAATGTCAACCATGGATTTTGGTTTTGGTTTATCCTTTGGAGATAAAAAACAACTTGCTAGAAATACGTTTGGATACAATTTATTGCTTTCATACAGTAATAACACAGAATTTTATCAAGACGCTGAATACGGTCGATATGGTCTCTCTGCTGATCCAGACGTGACTGAAATGAACATGCGCGAATTTCAAAAAGGTTCTTACGGAATCAATAATGTCATGCTAACTGCAATGGGAGGATTTGGAATTAGAACATCCAAATCTAGCTATACCCTCAACGTTATTCATCTTCAAAACGGAGAATCAAAAGCTGGAATCTTCGATTATATCGGGCGCGATCAAGGTTCCGAATTCACAGCTTTCCAACATAATTTGGAATACAGTCAAAAAGGAATGACAAATGCTCAATTAATCGGAAAACACGAAATTGGAAAGCAACAGAGATGGTCAGCAAATTGGAGTCTTTCACCAACCTATTCAACAATGAAAGATCCCGATATTCGATTTACACGTTACAGAACAGAAATGTCGGGTGTTTCAATTGGAACTGAATCAGGTTTTCCTGAACGCATCTGGAGAGATTTACAAGAATTGAATCTTGCAGCAAAATCCGATGCAACATGGAAATTTAATGCATTTGGTAGCTCAGGCGAACTTAAATTTGGCGCTGGTCACGTTTTCAAAGAAAGAGAATTCAATATCAAAACATTCATGGTCAATGTTCGTAATATCCATCTAATAGGAAATCCAAATGAATTATTTAGCGAGGAAAATTTATGGCCATACAACGACGATTTATCAAAGGGAACAACAATTGAACCAACATTTCTTCCCAATAACCCAAATCAGTTTAATTCGAACATAAACAATACTTCAGGTTTTGTTTCAGCGCAAATCAGACCATACAAAAAATTAAAAACCACACTTGGTCTGAGAACAGAATACTATACACAACGCTATACTGGTCAAGATCAAATGGGCTATAACAAATTAAACAATTCCATTGTACTACAGGATCTTGGATTATTTCCTTCATTAAACCTTGTATTTGAAGCAACATCCAAACAAAATATCCGACTTTCCTATGGGAAAACAATTGCTCGACCATCATTTAAGGAAATGTCTTAC
>DATGOZ010000269.1:0-3041 GCA_035305395.1 Taishania sp.
ATGAAGGAAAAACAGGCTTGGAATTCATTTCTGAAATCAAAGGTGGTAACATTCCAAAAGAATTTGTTCCATCCATTGAAAAAGGATTTAAGCAAGCGATGGTGAATGGACCGTTGGCAGGATATGAAGTTGATGCCATGAAAGTGACAGTGACTGATGGATCTTACCATGATGTGGATTCTGATCAATTGTCTTTCGAATTGGCTGCAAAACTAGGATTTAAAGCTGCTGCAAAAGCTGCAAAAGCGGTAATCATGGAGCCAATCATGAAATTGGAAGTGTTAACTCCTGAAGAAAACATGGGAGATATTGTAGGTGACCTTAACCGTCGTCGTGGTCAAGTTAATGATATGGGCGACAGAGCAGGTTCAAAAGTTGTGAAGGCAACTGTGCCGTTATCTGAAATGTTCGGGTATGTAACGTCGTTACGTACATTGTCATCAGGTCGCGCAACATCAACTATGGAATTTTCACATTATGCTGAAACTCCTTCAAACATATCTGAAGAAGTGATTAAGGCAGCTAAAGGCGTTGAAGCTTAAATCTTAAGAAAATGAGTCAAAAAATCAGAATAAAACTAAAATCATACGATCACAATTTGGTGGATAAATCTGCTGATAAGATTGTCAAAACGGTAAAAAGTACTGGCGCAGTTGTTACTGGACCAATTCCATTACCTACAAATAAAAAGATTTTCACTGTACTACGTTCTCCTCACGTAAACAAGAAAGCGAGAGAGCAATTTCAATTAAGTTCTTACAAAAGACTTTTGGATATCTATAGCTCTTCATCAAAAACGATTGATGCCTTGATGAAGCTTGAGTTGCCAAGTGGCGTAGAAGTAGAGATCAAAGTATAGTTTGGAAATCACATGTCCTTAACGATGGTTAAGGAAAAACGGTAAAAATACATTCAGGGTTGAAGTATTTTGACCCTGAATTTTTTTGAATAAGTATTAATAACAAATAAATAATAAGTATGTCTGGGTTAATTGGAAAAAAAATCGGTATGACCAGCATCTACGACGAGAACGGAAAAAACATTCCTTGTACCGTTATTGAAGCAGGTCCATGTATCGTTACCCAAGTCAGAACCGAAGAGGTTGACGGGTATAGTGCTCTTCAACTTGGTTTCGATGACAAGAGAGACAAAAGCACCAACAAAGCTGAAGCGGGACACGCAAAAAAAGCTGGTACTTCTGTTAAAACTAAAGTCGCCGAATTCCAAGGATTTGAAGAAAGTTACAAATTGGGTGATGCCATCACAGTAGAACATTTCATCGAAGGTGAATTTGTTGACATTGCAGGTGTTTCTAAAGGTAAAGGATTCCAAGGGGTTGTAAAGCGCCATGGTTTTGGTGGAGTTGGTCAAGCAACGCATGGTCAGCACAACCGTTTAAGAGCTCCTGGTTCTGTAGGTGCCGCTTCATATCCTGCTAGAGTTTTTAAGGGAATGAAGATGGCCGGTAGAATGGGCGGCGAAAGAGTGAAAGTTGAAAATTTAAGAGTGTACAAAGTGATTCCAGAAAAGAATTTACTTGTAGTCAAAGGATGTGTTCCTGGGCATAACAACTCTTATGTAATCATTGAGAAATAATGAAAGTATCAGTTGTAGATATTAACGGAAAAGACACAGGAAGAAAGGTTGAACTTTCTAAAGATGTGTTCGCTATTGAGCCTAACAATCATGCTGTTTACCTAGATGTGAAGCAATATCTTGCCAATCAACGTCAAGGAACGCACAAGGCTAAAGAAAGAGCTGAAATTGCTGGAAGTACTCGCAAAATCAAGAAACAAAAAGGTACTGGTACTGCTCGTGCAGGAAGTATCAAATCTGGGGTTTTTAAAGGTGGAGGACGTATGTTCGGACCAAGACCAAAAGATTATGGCTTCAAATTGAACAAAAATTTGAAGCGTTTGGCTCGTAAATCAGCATTGACTATGAAAGCCAATGATGCGTCTATCGTAGTTATGGAAGATTTCAATTTTGATTCTCCAAAAACAAAGAATTTCACGAATATTTTGAAAGCTTTGGGTGTTGAAGACAAAAAATCTTTGTTTGTGTTGGGTGGGTCAAATAAAAATGTATATTTGTCTTCCCGTAATTTTAAAGGTTCTGAAGTTGTAATGAATTCAGAATTAAACACTTACAAAATTTTAAACGCAAATAAATTAGTCCTTTTGGAGAGTTCTTTGGAAGGAATTGAATCGAATTTAAGTAAATAAGGAAGTCATGAGTATCTTAATTAAACCTATCATCACTGAAAAAGCGACAGCTAATAGCGAGTTGAACAACTGCTACAGCTTCGAGGTGAATACAAAGGCGAACAAGATTGAAATCAAAAAAGCAGTTGAGTCTGCTTATGGCGTTTCTGTTGAAAAAGTTCGTACTATGAATGTCCGCCCAGATAGAAGAACCCGTTTCACAAAAACAGGTATTCAACATGGTAAAACAAATGCTGTTAAAAAAGCAATTGTACAACTGGCGGAAGGTGAATCTATTGATTTATACACTAACATGTAATTAAAGACAAATGTCAGTAAGAAAATTAAAACCGATCACATCAGCACAGCGATTTAGAGTAGTCAATGGGTTTGACGCCATTACTACTGATAAGCCGGAAAAGAGCTTGCTCGTTCCGAACAAACGTTCTGGTGGTAGAAACAGTCAAGGAAAAATGACCATGCGCTACATTGGTGGTGGTCATAAAAGAAAGTATCGTATCATCGATTTCAAGCGTAACAAACCAGGTGTTCCTGCGGAAGTTGCGTCCATTCAATACGATCCAAACAGAACAGCATTTATCGCTCTTTTGAATTATCAAGATGGTGAAAAACGTTATATCATTGCTCAAAATGGATTGCAAGTTGGGCAAAATGTAGTTTCTGGAGAAGGTGCAGCCCCTGAAATTGGGAATGCAATGCCTTTAAGTGAGGTTCCTTTAGGTACAGTTATTTCTTGTATCGAACTTCGTCCAGGTCAGGGAGCTGTTATGGCTCGTTCTGCTGGAGCTTTCGCTCAGCTTATGGCTAGAGAAGGAA
>DATGOZ010000270.1:0-5927 GCA_035305395.1 Taishania sp.
TTCACTCGTTTTTTCAACTGCCTTTTGGTGGTTTTATCCCTGATTTCGCAAATGAAGTGTATGTTTCTAATCAGATAAAACTAGAGACAAAATCAACGCTTTTAAGGCATTTCAGACACAATAAAAAACGTCAACAATTGATGCGTTCATTGGAGTTACTAATCATCGACGAGGTGAGTATGCTACGTGCCGATTTGTTGGATGCTATGGATTGGGTGCTTCGAAATATTCGAAAAAATAATGAGCCTTTTGGAGGTGTTCAGGTTTTATTTATCGGAGATTTACACCAGTTACCCCCAGTTGTGAAGCAAGAAGAATGGACTTTGTTGAGTAAATACTATCAAGGAATTCATTTTTTTAATGCATTGGTATTACAAGAAATTGCTCCAGTTTATGTTGAATTGACAACAATTTATAGGCAACAAGATCAGGTATTTATCGATATACTCAATTCGCTGCGCAATAATGAATTGAACGAACAAAGTTTAACTGTTATTAACGCAAAAGTTGATCCTAATTTTGATTCAACGGAGCATGCTGGGTTTATTACACTGACGACACATAACCACAAGGCTGATGTGATTAATCAAAAGGCTTTGGATAAGTTGGAAGCAAAAAGTTACGCTTTCAATGCTGAAATTACAGGTGATTTTCCTGCACAGATTTACCCACTTGAACCAGTGTTGGAATTGAAGGTTGGAGCGCAGGTGATGTTTATTAAAAATGATTTATCCTTCGAAAAACTATATTATAATGGTAAAATGGCAACCGTCGTTTCGTTATCTGAATTTGAAGTTGTGGTTGAGTGTATCGAAGATAAAAAACGAATAGAAATTCAAAAGTATGAATGGGAGAATATTCGCTATTCGACTAGTGCTTCCGGTGAGATAGAGGAGGAGGTTATTGGAACGTTTGTACAATACCCAATCAAATTAGCGTGGGCTATAACGGTGCATAAAAGTCAAGGTTTAACTTTTGATAAAGCTGTGTTGGATGTTTCGGAGGTTTTTGCTCCGGGGCAGGCGTATGTTGCTTTATCGCGTCTACGTTCGTTGGATGGTTTAGTAATGTTAAAGCCAATGCGTATCAATGGATTGAGCACAGACTCTTCGATTATTCACTATGGTGAGCAAGCGAAAGCAAGTGGTGAGTTGCGTGAAATTTTACCTATTGCCATCAAAAATGAATTGTATCGCAGGTTGCAACGAACGTATGATTGGTTGGAAATGTCGACCAAATGGGCTTCACTTGAAGCTAATTTTGCTTCTCAAAGTAAAAAGTCAATAAAGGGAGAAGCGTATCCTTGGCTAGCTGCTCAAAACTACGCTATTCAGGCTACTTTGGAACCAGCACGTAAATTTCGTTTACAAATCAACGCTTTGTTTGTTGCTAATGCGTATGATGTCAATAAAATCCTTGAGCGTGTAAAGGCTTCGGTGAATTATTTCTTCCCAATTTTGGATGGAGTTTATTGTTCTTTGATTAAAAAAATGATGGAACTCAATCGTGAAAAGAAATCAAAGGCAATTGTTGAAGAACTGGAAGAATTGGAAGAAGAATTGTTGGAAGTAATTCTCAATCTGAAAAAGACAGAAGTGATTGTCGAACATTTACTTTTCAATAAAAAGCTAGATAAAAAGACTGCTTTTGGAGAAGATATTGTGAACTATAAAGTGGCTCGTGTTGCAAAAATGAAACACAGCTTGATTCAAACAACTGAGTTGTTTATGGCAACAAATCAAGATGATGAGGATACGTTGTTCTTTAAGAAAGAATCAAAGAAAAAGGCTGCTTCAAAAGAAAAGAAAAAAACGACAACTGAACAAACATTAGAACTGTTAGACGCAGGATTGTCAATTGAAGAGATTGCACAAAAAAGACAGTTGACCAATAGTACGGTAATTACACACATTGCTCAATTGGTGAAGAGTGAAAAGGTGGAATTGTCTCAAGTAATGGAATCAGAAACCTACAACTATTTGAGACGAATCATTGGTAAAGAAGCGATGAGTTTATCTGCCATGAAAGAGCTCGCAGGTGAACAAGTGACTTACGATGATTTGAGATTGTACCAGGCTTATTTACTTCGTTGATCTTAGTAATATCCCAAGGTAATTAGATGTACCAAACGGTTTCCTGTTGCTAAGAAATAAATAATCAACGGGAGTGAAAGATATAAACTCAAATAATACATAAATGTAAATAATTGTGTTTTTCGTTTGATTAGTATCGTGATAATCGGAAGGAGGAAAAGTGGGATGAGTAAGTAAACGTGCGCTCCAAAATCATATTGAATTGCATGTTCTTTCAATGGTTCTTGTTGTAATAGCACGATTGCTCTTGGGTTGTGAAAAATCGGTGATTTTAGCAAAGCGACATCTAAATCGTCTGTCAAATTTAAGATAATTTCGGGGTAGTAAGCATCACCATTCTCAAGAATGATTTTTATGACTTGTGTATCTGATTCTAAACCATTGATTGGAAATTTCGCATGAGCAACAATATTGTGATTTTCATGGCGGTGACCAGAAAATAGCTCTGCAATCAAAAGGGTGCTAATGATTAACCCAATGACCGCACTTATTCGAATAATTTTCCATTTCCAACCTGAAGTTAGCTTTTGAAAAAAACGTTCATTTTCAAGATACTCTCGATATTCTTGTTCTTTTTTGCGTTGTTTGGCTTTTTTTATGCGTTCTTCAGCTTGTTTTTTCAGATCTTCGGTTGTCGAATTACGTGATGAACGATGTGCCGTTACTGGAACAACTTTTTTACCTGTTAGATACTCGTAGGCTTCTTTGATTTCAAGAAATTTCGATTGATCACCATTGTTTTTGTCGGGATGATAACGCAATGCCAAGCGACGATACTGTCGTTTGATTTCAGCTTCACTTGCATGTTCGTGCAATTCTAAAATGCTATAATATTTTTTGAAAGCACTGCTCATTTAACTTCTGAAAAGTCGAAATCCTATTTATTTTATCACTTGCTGTTCGTTCAATTTGTCCACAAAAGGCAATTTCTTTCGGAATATAGTATTTATTTGTCAGAGATCTATAAAATTCTTTTTGGGTATATTCCTTTTGATACGTTCCTTCAACAATTAAAACAACTTTTTCGCCAAGCTTTTCATCCGCTTTTTTGTAAATGAAAAATGGAAAATGAATCACGTGACTAAGTTCTTTTTCTAACTCCTCAATTTGGATTTTTACTCCACCAGAGTTAATTACAAAGTCAACTCTTCCAAGCCAATCAAAACATGTTGGACTATGAACAATAACGCGATCATTCGTTTTTAATTTGTGAACACCGATTGAAGGAGCATCAATGATTAATTGTTCATTTTCTTCTGAAACAGTTACTCCAGGTAATGTATGGTAACTTGTATCAGGTTGATATCCAACTTTGCGCAATGCAATATGCGAGATGGTTTCGGTCATTCCAAACGTTTGAAATACAGTGATTGCATGCTGCTTTAACAATTGTATGCTTTCTTCGGAAATTACTCCACCTCCAACGATCACTGTACCAATAGCCTTAAGTTTTGCAGGATTTTGCTGTAAAATTGTATGCAACTGAATGGGAGCAATAGCAATAAAATCCAACGGAATATCGATGTCTTGTAATGGATTGGCACTAGGTTCAACAATATATAAATTGAATTCACCAAGAATACTGCGAACAAGCATCATTTTACCTCCGATTGTTTTCGTATTCAAGCACAAAAGTGCATTTGATTGTTTGGAGAGTTTTAAGAAATTAATTGTAGCCACCGCAGATGCTTTTGCATGTACTTTTTTGATTTCTACCAATTTTGGAGTTCCAGTCGAACCAGATGTTTTATTGCTAAAATTGGTGGAATTACTATGCCAATTCGCTACAAAAGAAGCAACCTCTAGTTGAATTTGTTCGTTATCTGTTAAGTAATGTAAATTCATTCAAATTATTGGAATGATATTTGGTATAAAATTAGTAAAATACTAATATTGTTTGAAATTTAAATCTAGCGTATGAAAAGAATAGTTGGAATTATAGCAATTGTGGTTGGTGGACTAACGATGGCTTTTAATTACTCATCACCTGAAGAGAAGGTGGTGGTCAATACTGTCAAACAAGAAGATGAGGGAATTAAATTCCAAAATTTGACATACGAAGATGCATTGAAGTTGTCTAAAAGGACAGGGAAACCTATTTTTATTGATTGCTACACATCTTGGTGTGGACCATGTAAGGTAATGGCTAGAAAAACATTTACAGATAAAGAGGTTGGCGAATATTTTAATAAAAATTTCATCAATCTAAAAGTTGAAATGGAGAAAGATGCTGACGGACCTGAATTGGCTCGTTTGTTTAAAGTTAGAGCATATCCAACATTGTTATTTGTTGATGGAAATGGAGATTTGATTAAGCAAAGCTTGGGAATGATCGGTCCAAATGTATTAATGGACCTAGCAAAGTCTGTAGTGAATAATTAATTTGATGATAGTTTATAAAAAAAAATAAGGGGTGCAAAGTCACCCCTTATTTTTTTATTGACTATTTATTTTTAAGGCAATCTTAAGATTTTAACGACTTCTTTGTTTCCTTTGATGTCAAAAAGATACATTGTGTAGACTCCTGCTGCAAGTTGACTTAAATCAAATTGTGTTTGTGTTGTTTTAGAATTAGCTAAAATGTCTTGCTTTGAAATTAATTTTCCTGCTTGATCCGTCAAAACGATGCTGTATTGTTCTGTTGCATTGGAGCTGAATATTACCTGTACAAAATCATTTGTTGGATTTGGAAAAACAACTAATTCAGAATCGAAATCATCTGAAAAACCAATGTATTTTGGACCATAATAATTAAAATTTCCATTAAAATCAACTTGTTTCAAGCGGTAGTAGTATCCTTGAATATTTGGTGCATTTTCGTCCATAAAGGCATAGTCAATTGCATAATTTGAATTACCAGCTCCAACTACGGTGCCAATTTCAGTCCATGTATGACCATCAAATGAACGTTCTACGCTGAAATAATCAGAATTAATTTCAGTATCTGTCCTCCAAACAACTTGCACATCGTTACGTGAAATTCTATATGCATCAAATCGTGTTAATTCAATTGGTAATGGGATGGTGAGGTCGTTAAGTGTCCAGCTTCTAAAAAAGTTTCCAGCAGTAGCTACTACATTTGACACAGTGTTGGTTGTTGTGTTAATCGTTCCTGTTGGCAGATATGAAGAATATCCTTCCCAGCTATCTGTAGTAGGGTTGAATCGCTGTGCTCTTAAATTCAACTCAGTAATTGTGTTACCTCCATTTGCAGCGTGTTCCGCATCGATGTATGTGAATGTTAGATTAACAGCTGGTTTTGTTGTGTATCCAGTTGCATCAATTATCCAAAAACGATCAATCGTTTTATCAGAATTATTGACAATAGTGCTTCCACCATACATGTTGGTAACGTCACTTGGTCTGTACAAAAAGTTATTAAAACCTGTTGCGCGCACAGGAGGTACTACCGTTGAAAAGCGAATATTCCCTGATCCTGATCCAGCAGCTGTGACATTCAATGTAAGTGGAAAAGATTCTAAATAACTACTCATGTACGGAACTGTGATTGCAGTTGTTCCCGTTTTGAGGTTATATTGTAGTATGTTATACTCCGATTCAGATATGATTCCGTTTGTTGCTCCGTTAGTACTAATAGGAGTTGCTGTTGGATTATCTAATACAACATATGCTGGGGTTGAACTTGTACCACCATTAATCACCATCTTCGCACCATTGTTGATGACAAGTTGTGCATTGAGTTGCGAAAAACTCAAGAGGACGATTAATAAACTTCTTATTTTCATAACTCAAAGGTTTGAAAATTATTTATTCAAGTCGTTATGGCGACTACTTGCTGCCTCGGGGTTTGCATATTCAAATCCTTCGGGCATT
>DATGOZ010000271.1:0-9195 GCA_035305395.1 Taishania sp.
TTCGGCTACAGCTACGGCTACAATAAATGCTGCTCCTCAAGGCCCAGTAGTTGCGGTATCGTCAACTGATGCTAGTTGTGGTGTTTCTTCAGGTTCTGCTACAGCAGTTGTTACAGGAGGTACAGCACCATATACATATAGTTGGAATACGACACCAACTCAAACAACAGCTACTGCTTCGAACTTGGGTGCAGGAACATATACAGTAACTGTGACGGATGCAAATGGTTGTACAAGTACAGGAACAACAGTTGTTAATACTTCGAATGGTCCATCAATTACAGTTGTTACTTCTCAAGATGTTTCTTGTTTTGGAGAAACTGATGGTGCAGCATCTGTTTTAGCAACGGGAGGAACACCAGGTTATACATATACATGGTCTCCATCAGGGGGTACTTCTGCAAATGCAAGTGGATTAGCTCCAGGGACTTATACAGTTCGTGTAACAGATAACGCAGGTTGTGCAAATGAAACACAAATCACAATTGGTGAACCTGCTGAGTTAGTTGTTACAGAATCAGTTATCAATACAAATTGTGGAGTGGAAGACGGAGAAATTTCCTTGACAGTAACAGGTGGAAATGGAAACTATCAGTATACATGGACTCCAAATGTGAGCACATCTGATGTTGCTACAGGATTAGGAGTTGGAACATACAGTGTGGTAGTAACGGATTCTTTAGGATGTTCAGCTAGTGTTTCAGCAACAATTGTAACAGCAACAACATTTGGTTTAGATGCATATCCAGATGTCACTACAATTGATGTAGGAGAAAGCGTTGATTTAAATATTGAAGTAGAACCAGGGATTGTTGTAACAAGTGTTTCTTGGACTCCTTCAACTGGATTGAATTGTACAGATTGTGAAGCTCCAACAGCTTCACCAACAGAGACAACAGTGTATTATGTTACAGTTATCGACGAAAATGGTTGTATGGCAACGGACTCTGTAATTGTTGTTGTTAATTTCCCTTGTGGAGAATTATTTGTACCAACTATTTTCTCTCCAAATGGAGATGGATTAAATGATTTGGAATGTGTGATGGGAAGTTGTGTAACATCAATTGACTTTACGATTTTTGATCGCTGGGGTGAAGTAGTATTCGCAACAAAAGATAAAAATGAATGTTGGGATGGTATGTTTAGAGATAAACCTGCTCAAACAGGGGTTTATGTATATAAATTGAAAGCTACACTAGTTTCAGGTGAGATTGTAAATCAATCAGGGAATATAAATTTAACTAGGTAACCATAATGAAAGAGAATATTATGAAAAGATTGATTGTTTTAGCAGTGTTAGTGTTTCCAAAATTAATGACTGCTCAGGATATCCATTTTTCTCAAATGGGTTACTCTCCTCTAACATTGAATCCAGCTCTTGCTGGTGCAAACTACGATTTACAAGTAAATGTAAACTACCGTAATCAGTGGAATAGTGTTGCTGTACCATTCCAAACAATTGGTGCATCAGTTGATACACGTTTAAATGCGCGTAAGAAAACGAACAAAAAGGCACATGTTGCTATGGGGATAAATTTCTTCAATGACATGGCGGGTGAAGCAAGAATTACCACAAACAATGCTAATCTTCATATTGCAACACATGTTATGGTTGGAGATGGACATACACTTGGAGCTGGGTTGTATGGCGGTTGGGGACAACGTTCTATCGATCCGTCTGCAGGAAAATGGGCTAGTCAGTACAATGGATTAAATCACGATCCAATGTTGTCAAGTGGAGAGACATTTAATTCTCCAACATTCTCTATGTTCGATACAGGAGCAGGATTATTGTACACATACAATTCGGGAGAAACTCGCATCGCACAAAATGATTCGAAAATTATCAATGCTGGATTTGCCGCATATCATTTGAATAGACCCAATTTCTCATTTCTTAATAGACCAGAAGAACGCATGTATATTCGTTTTTCTGGATTTGTAAATGGGTCTTTTGGTGTTCCAAATACACATCTTATTTTAGAACCAGGTGTCTACTATCATCAGCAAGGTAAAGCTCGTGAAGTTCTCTTAGGAATGTATGCACGATATATTATTAAAGATGAATCTCGTATAACGAGTTTCGTGAAAAAGACGACTGTAGCACTTGGATTATTCTACAGAAATCAAGATGCATTAATTGCAAAAGCTCATGTTGAGTGGAGAGGTTTCGGAATAGGTGTTGCATACGACTTCAACTTATTCTCGGATTTGATGAAAGTTTCTAGATCACGAGGAGGCCTTGAACTTGCTTTGCGATGGGTTGTTCCTGATTTGTACTTACGTTCGCACAGAATCCATTAATTCTAGATGTCTAAAGTTTTTTGTAACTTTACAGAATAGGTTTTCTGCCTATCATTATAAATTTCAAAGGCTTTAGAGGTATGATCATAGAAATAAATCCGTATAACATTGACCCTAGATTAATTGATCAGGTAGTTGATTCATTGAAGAAAGGAGCGGTTATCATTTTCCCTACGGATACGGTCTATGCGATGGGGTGCGATTTATTCAATAAAAAGGGGTTGCAAGAATTGGCTAAGTTGAAAGATGTCAAACTAAACAAGGCAAATTTTTCAATTATTTGCAAGGACTTCAGTGAGATTTCGAACTATGTTAAACATATTTCTAGACCAACATTTAAGTTGCTAAAACAAAATTTACCAGGCCCTTTTACATTCATTTTGCCTGCTACTAACGAAGTAACTAAATTATTTGATACAAATCGTAAAGAAATTGGTATTCGTATTCCGGACAATCCAATCATCTTGAAAATTGTTGAAGTACTAGGAAATCCCGTTGTGGTTACATCACTAAAGAATGAAGAAGACACCATTCAAGATTATTTTGCAGATCCTTATGCAATCTATGAACGATATGATGATCTTGTAGATTATGTCATAGATGGAGGATATGGAAATTTAGAGGCTTCAACGATAGTAGATTGCACAACTGATGAACCTCAAATTATCAGACAGGGAAAGGGAATGTTGGATGATTGATGATTTATAGATAAAATCCAAACTTTTCTTTGTTAGTTGCGCTCCGAATATCTATTTTTGTGCCATGCAAGAGATGATTTTAATTTTGGATTTTGGGTCGCAATATACACAGTTGATTGCGAGAAGGATTAGAGAACTAAATGTTTACTGTGAAATTCACCCATGGAATAAAATTCCTGAACTTGGTTCGAATATAAAAGGAGTAATTCTTTCAGGAAGTCCTTTTTCTGTGAGAGATGAAAATGCCCCAACTCCAGATTTATCTAATATCAAAGGCAAATTACCTCTTTTAGGAGTTTGTTTTGGTGCGCAGTACTTATCTAGCAAGTTTGGAGGTGAAGTATTGCCTTCAACAATCCGTGAATACGGTCGTGCAAATTTATCTTTTGTAGATCAAAAAAATCCGCTTACAAAAGGAATGAGTAATGGTTCTCAAGTGTGGATGTCACATGGAGATACAATCAAGAAAGTTCCTAGTAATTATAAAATTATCGCAAGTACTGCTGATGTAGCAATTGCAGGATACGAAATCCAAGGAGAACAAACATACGGGATTCAATTTCATCCAGAAGTTTACCACTCTTTGGAAGGGACGATATTGATCAAAAATTTTGTTGTTGACATTTGTCAATGTGAACAATCATGGACACCAAATTCGTTTGTTGAATCAACTGTTGCAGAGTTAAAAGCGAAACTAGGAAACGATAAAGTTATTCTTGCATTATCTGGAGGTGTTGACTCATCTGTTGCAGCAGTATTGATGCACAAAGCAATTGGGCCGAATCTACACTGTATTTTTGTAGATAATGGGTTGCTTCGTAAAAATGAATTCCAAGATGTATTGGATTCATATAAAAATATGGGGTTAAACGTGAAAGGTGTTGATGCATCTGAAAAATTCTATGCAGCATTGAAAGGTTTAACAGATCCTGAATTAAAAAGAAAAGCAATCGGTAAAACGTTCATCGATGTTTTTGATGAGGAATCAAAATTAGTTGAAGGTGCAACTTGGTTAGGTCAAGGAACAATTTATCCAGACGTTATTGAGTCAGTTTCAGTAAATGGAGGGCCAAGCCAAACAATTAAATCGCATCACAATGTAGGTGGTTTACCTGACTACATGAAGTTGCAGGTAGTTGAACCATTGCGTTTGTTGTTCAAAGATGAAGTAAGAAGGGTTGGAAAATCATTGGGTATCGATGATGCAATTCTACAAAGACATCCGTTCCCTGGACCAGGTCTTGGTATCAGAATATTGGGTGAAGTAACAGCTGAAAAAGTACGTATCATCCAAGAAGTTGATCACATTTTCATTTCAAGCTTGAAAGAAGATCGCTTGTATGGTGATGTTTGGCAGGCTGGAGCAATTTTCCTTCCTGTTCAATCGGTTGGTGTGATGGGAGATGAAAGAACTTACGAAAATGCGGTTGCATTGCGTGCGGTTTCATCTACTGATGGTATGACTGCTGACTGGGTACATTTGCCGTATGAATTTTTAGCAAAAGTTTCAAATAAGATTATCAACCAAGTTAAAGGGATTAATCGCGTTACGTATGATATTAGCTCAAAACCACCAGCAACGATTGAGTGGGAATAATTTGGCACATTCATTGTAATTTGAGACAACAAAAACCGGTATTATGAGATTTTTTATTGGTGTTATTGCCATTTTATTGTGTAGCTTTTTTTCATTTGCTCAGTTGGAGGATGTAAAAATTGATACCAAAGATGGACAACGTGTGTATGTGCATGTCGTTCAAAAAGGGAATACCTTATGGGGATTACATAAATTATACGATGTTTCTGTAGAAAAGATTGTTCAGTTTAATCCAGGTGTTGAAAATGGATTGACAGAAGGACAAACGGTTTACATTCCCATTCCAATTATTTCTCAACAAAAGAAACATGAAGTTGTCGCAGGAGAAACATTGTATTCAGTTGCACGAAAATACGATGTCGATGTAAAAGATCTTATTAGCTGGAATCCAGGTTGCGAATCTGGAATTAAAGTTGGTCAACAATTAATTATTCAAGATAATAGTTATGTAACAGGGGAAAAGGCTCCTACTAGTGCGGTGCAATTGTCCGATAAAAATGAAGTAAATGCAAAGCCTATTACTGTTACATTCAATGATTCAATAGTAGAACATCAAGTTGTACAGGGGGAGACACTTTATAGCATCTCAAAAAGATACATGGTTCCTGCTGAACGAATTTTACAATTCAACAACAAAAAGAATAACAACATCAAACCGGGAGAAGTTCTAAAAATTCCTGTAAAGAAAGAACGTATTACCAAGGTCGATGTCCGTGAAGTTCCAATAAAAGATCAAATCAAAACGTCGAATGTCAATACTGATTTCAAGCAGAAGGACGAATATCGTGTAGCTATCTTGTTGCCGTTCATGTTGAACAAAGGTGCAGGTTATTCAGAAATTGTTTCCAATATGTCAGCTGAGTTCTTAATGGGAGCGCAAATGGCAATTGATAGTCTTGAAAAAGCTGGTTTGAAAGCAAAGGTTTATGTGTACGACACTGAAAACAGTGCAGATAAAATCAAATCGTTGTTGGCAAAGCCTGAAATGGCATCTGTTGATCTAGTAATAGGGCCATTGAATAAAGCTCATGCTCCAATTATTGCTGATTGGTGTTTGAAAAACAAAATTCGAATGGTTTGTCCGGTGAATGTTGACACAAAAATTTTACAGAACAATCCATATGTTTACACAACAATTGGTAGCGATATAACTTTGATGAAAGGTTTGGCTAAATACATGGCTACTAATTTCAAAGCAGGAAAAATAGTTTTGGTTAAACCAACAAACCCACAAGACTCTGCACTATACCAAGCATTTAGAAGTGAATACAACCGACTTGTAGGAAATGGAGGGTTGAAATTGATAGAAACAAATCCTGCTGGAGTTGCAGCATACTTGTCTTATTCTACTTTGACTGGAATTGTTTATCCTACAAACGATTCAAAGTTGGCTGTTTCATTTATGAATGATATTAGTAAGGTTAGCCATAAAATGGGTAGCAATACATATATTTTTGGAACAGATTCTTGGTTAGATATGGATGGTATCAATGCGTTTTATCGCAACAAGTATCGTATCACTGTTCCAACATCTTTCGATTTGAATTATAACTACGAGCGTACGAAGGTTTACCACAGAAAGTACCGTACACTTTACAAATCTGACTTTACAAAAGCAGCAATTCAAGGATTTGACGTAATGTACAATTTCTGTGCTGAATTGTTGTTGGAAAAGCGAGTAGGACAGTTGATTATGAATAATTTTAAATCTGTTCAAGTTGGACCAAACCATGGCTATGAAAACCAAAATACTGAGATCCTAACACACGATCAATTTGAATTAAAAAACATCAGTCATGGCATTGAATAAAGAGGATATTTCAACTCGTTTCAAAGAACTACAAACATATATTTGCAATTATTTAGAGAAAGTTGACGGAAAAGCTCACTTCAATAGTGATGTTTGGGTTCGTGAACAAGGTGGTGGTGGAGCTACAAATATCTTGAAAGATGGAGCTATCATTGAAAAGGGTGGAGTAGCATTTTCTGCGGTGTACGGTCCTGTCTCGGATCAGATGAAACAAGCATTGATGGTTGACGGATCTGAGTTTTATGCTACTGGTGTTTCCATCGTAATTCACCCTGCAAGTCCACACGTTCCGATTATTCACATGAACGTACGCTATTTTGAGTACGATAACGGCAAAAAATATTGGTTTGGTGGAGGGATCGACCTAACACCTCACTACGTCATTCCTAGTCAAGCAGGAATGTTTCACAGAGAGTTGAAAGCAATCTGTGATAAATACAATGAAGATTTTTATCCGAAATTCAAGAAATGGGCGGATGATTATTTTTTCCAACCACATAGAAATGAAACAAGAGGAATTGGAGGAATCTTTTACGACCACTTGGACGAGTCTTGTGGATTAACGAAAGAACAACTGCTCAACTTCGCAGTAGATTTAGGTGAAGCATTTCCAAAACTGTATGAGCAACAAGTAGTGTTAGGTAAAGATAAGCAAGTGCTTCCAGCGCATTTGGAGTGGAGGAATATCCGTCGCGGACGCTATGTTGAGTTCAATTTATTGCACGACAGAGGTACAAAATTTGGATTACATAGCAATGGTAGAACGGAATCTATCTTGATGAGTTTACCAAAAGATGCATCTTGGGAGTATATGAAAGAAATTGAAGCTGGAAGTCAGGAAGAGCTAACGATAAAGATGTTAGCTAAGGATATTGATTGGATTAACCAGTAAGGCTTCTCTATTCAGCAGCAAACAAAAATTTATTTGGAGAAACCAAGTTTGTTTTCACTGCATACATCACAATTCCTGCTGTGTTTTTAACACCTAATTTTGAAAGGATATTTTTTCGATGTGTATTGATTGTATGATTGCTCAAGAATAATTCTTCGGCTATTTGTGTATTTGTCAACCCTTCAGCAATCAGTTTGATGATTTGCATTTCGCGTTCAGAAAGCGAGATTGGTTCACAAGTGAATGAATCTAAATCGATGTCATTTACATCAATTGAAGCACGTTGTATTGTTTCTAAGATTTGTCCACAGAAGAATTTATTTCCTTTTCCGGTTTCTTTTACTGCATCTAGAATTTCTCCTAAATCACAATCTTTCTTCACATAGCTTTGTACGCCAGAACGCAATGCATTTACCAATGTTTGTGCACTTTGTTCTGGAGTAATGGCCAAAGTTTTTAATTCAGGGTATTTATTTAGAACCTTAGGTATAACGTCAATTTCGAAATTTTCTGATGTGTAGTCGATAATGAGAACATCCGTTTTAAAATTCTTCAAACACTCCAATAAATCATCACACGATTTTGCCTCGGCAACAACGTCTACAGATTGCAATGTATTGAGAACAGTACGAAGTCCTATTCGCATCAAATTATTACCATCTGCAATGACAACCTTCATAATTTAGA
Organism: Taishania sp.; assembly: GCA_035305395.1. GTDB lineage: Bacteria > Bacteroidota > Bacteroidia > Flavobacteriales_D > Crocinitomicaceae > Taishania. The sequence goes on from DATGOZ010000271.1 coordinate 7,989, forward strand.
ATCATTTTAGATAACAAAATTAAACATTCTATTTTAAAATCATTCTAAAAAAACAAACTTTCACAAAAAAGTCCTAAAAGGACTAAAAATGTGCAAATTATTCTTGATTCAATTTGCTGTTTTTCTGACTATATAGGAAGTAAATTAGGATACCAAGCGCCATCCAAATGACCAAACGAATCCAGCTTTCCATTGGTAAAGAGCACATCAAATATCCACAAACCAAGATTCCTGCAATTGGTACAAATGGAACCAATGGAGTTTTAAATGTACGTGGAGCATCAGGCATTTTTTTACGCATCACCAAAACACCAATACAAACGAGACAAAATGCCAATAACGTTCCAATACTTACCATGTGTCCCAATTCTTTTACTGGAACCAATCCAGCAAAAATGGAAACGAAAATCATAAAAAACAGATTCGTTTTCCAAGGAGTTTTAAATTTTGGATGCAAATCACCAAAGAACTTAGGCAATAAACCATCTGTACTCATTGAGAAGAACACACGGCTTTGTCCAAGTAACATCACCATGATTACAGAAGTATATCCAGTCAAGATTGCAACGATTAAACCAATTTGTAAGAATCCGTAAGGAGTAACTTTGAATGCCGTAGCAGCAGGGGAAGCATCTCCTTTGAAATCAGTATAAGGAACCAATCCTGTCATTACATATGAGAACAATACGTATAAGATAGTACAAATCAATAATGAACCGATGATTCCAATAGGCATTCCTTTTTGAGGATTTTTAGCTTCTTGTGCCGCAGTAGATACAGCATCAAAACCAATGAAAGCAAAAAATACCATAGCTGCACCAGCCGCAATTCCACTAATTCCACCAAACTCACCAATTTTTTCACCCGTTAAAGGATCAATATGAGCAGGAACGTATTCAGGGATAAAAGGGATATGGTAGGCATCATTCATGTAATTCCAACCTAAAATGATAAATAACAATACTACTGCAACTTTAACAACAACCAAAATGTTATTCAACATTGCAGATTCTTTTGTACCTCTAATCAAAACTAAAGAAAGTAAGGAAACAATGACAATTGCTGGAACGTTTACAATTCCTCCTTCAAAAGGTCCTTTCATCAATTGTTCTGGAATGTGTAAATTGAAATAAGCTAAGAATTCATTGAGATAATGAGACCAACTTACACCAACGGTTGCAGCACCTAAAGCGTATTCTAAGATCAA
>DATGOZ010000272.1:0-3507 GCA_035305395.1 Taishania sp.
AAACATTATCCTCAACGGTGCAACCGTGCACTAACGCATTGTGACCAATTGAAACATTGTTACCTAAAATCGTTTTAGTTTTTTCGTACGTACAGTGAATTACAGCTCCATCTTGCACATTTACACGATTCCCCATACGAATGGAATTCACATCACCGCGAATAACAGCATTAAACCACACAGAACACTCATCTCCCATTTCTACATCTCCTACAATTGTTGCATTTTCAGCAAACCAACATGCCTTTCCAAACTTCGGTGAGAAACCTCTACATGATTTAATTAAAGCCATAACAATATGTTTTAGCCTACAAATTTAATTTTTTACACCAAAAAAGAAAGAGACTGCCCCCTAAAGGACAATCTCTGGCTACTAGGTGAAAGTAAAAACTTTTAATCTTCTGACTTAAAAATGAATTTATAAATCAAACCTGCAATGGCAGCTCCTATAATTGGAATAACAATAAACAACCACAATTGCGATAATGCCCAATCACCAACAAAAATTGCTTGACTAATACTTCTCGCAGGGTTAACTGATGTATTGGTCACTGGAATACTAATTAGGTGAATCAATGTTAATGCTAAACCTATTGCAATACCAGCGAATCCACTCGGTGCTTTGCTATCGGTTGCTCCCAAAATCACCAGCAAAAAAATGAAGGTCATGATCAATTCCGTAACAATTGCAGCATTCATACTGTAGCCTCCAGGAGAATGATCACCATATCCATTTGCTGCAAATCCACCGACTTCACTTCCATTACCTGTGGCAATAACATACAAAACACCAGCTGCTGCGAGCGCTCCAATGATTTGAGAACAGATATAAGGAACGATCTCTTTTGCTTGAAATTTTCCTCCCACCCAAAGACCGATTGTTACTGCTGGATTTAAATGCGCTCCAGAAATATGTCCAAATGAATATGCGATAGTCAAAACGGTCAAACCGAATGCTATAGAGACTCCAACAAGTCCGATTCCAACTTCTGGAAATGCAGCTGCTAATACAGCACTACCACATCCTCCTAATACTAACCAAAATGTTCCGATTAATTCTGCTAAATACTTTTTCATGTGAGTTTAAATGTAAAATAGTGGTCCTACTCATAGGCTTTTCGGTTACGCCCTGTTTAGTGGTTTACAGCTCCAAGGTAAGTCAATTGTGAGTAAAATTATAAAAAAAAATTAAAATTCAAACTTTACAAGCGTTTATCAACCAATCGATTAAAGTAAATTTCGTATTTTTAGAACACTAAAATCTCCGTAAAGTCGAGATCAAAAGCTCTGTTTAATCCAACAAAGACAAACTATGGAACGGCAAGATTATTTAAAAAAACAAATTGACTTACTGGGGAAAATATTAGGTAAAATACTCTCAGACTTACTTGGGCTAAAAAATAGCGGAAACATTAATCAAGGACTTGAAATAACCAACCAAACATTAAAAGCCGAATTGGATTTTGATATACAAGATTTACTTGATATTCCAACAGATCAATGGATTGAAACGCTCATAAAACAAAAAAACATTTCAAATAACAATTTAGAGAAACTTGCTGAAATTCTATTACTAATCGCAGACAACCAAAGGGATAACAACAAAAATCTTTATGAAAAATGCTTGACAATATACCAGTATTTAGAAACAACTGAAACTGTTTATACATTGGATAGACAGTGGAAAATAACACACATAAAAAACGAATTATCATCGCTGTAAATATGAACTCATCTAAAACTTATCAAGCTAAAATTGATGTTGGATTCTTTCTATTAATCATACTCATCCTAATCGCAACAAGTATCCCTATGTTTTTGGATGATACAATTATTTGGACTGGAGTACTCATCAATTTACTGACACTTGCTTTTATCAGCCATACATTCTTTTCTACAAAATACATCATTGAAAATGATTCGCTCATCATCAAATGTAGTTTCTTTTACAAGAAAAAAATTGCCATTCACAGCATCACAAAAGTAGAAGAAAGCAGAAGCATTTTGAGTTCACCCGCACCTTCTCTTGATCGCTTGGAAATTATTTACAACAAATTCGACAGTATCTTGATTTCACCCAAAGACAAACAAGAATTTCTCGATCATCTGCAAGCAATAAATCCACAAATTACGATTAAATATCGTTCTTAATTTAAGTTAACTTTAACTACTCGGTTCAATCCTTATTCGTATTTTTACGCTTTCAAATTTAAGCGGTAAATTCTACTGTATAAGTTGGTTGAACATGGAAGAAATTGAAATTTACGGAGCAAGAGAGCATAATCTGAAGAATATTGACTTAACGATTCCACGTAATAAGTTAGTTGTATTCACTGGTTTGAGTGGTAGTGGAAAATCTTCCTTGGCGTTCGATACAATTTTTGCAGAAGGACAACGTCGCTATTTGGAAACGTTTTCTGCCTACGCACGACAGTTTCTAGGTGGTTTGGAGCGTCCTGATGTCGATAAGATTGATGGGTTGAGTCCCGTAATTGCAATTGAACAAAAAACAGTTTCGAGAAGTCCGCGCTCAACAGTGGGTACAATCACAGAATTATACGATTTTCTACGTTTGCTATTTGCGCGAGTTGGTGTTGCCTACTCCTACAATTCGGGAGAAAAAATGGTGAAATACTCGGATGAACAAGTTGTTAATTTGATTCTCGAAAATTACACTGGTAGAAAAATTGTGTTGCTAGCGCCAATTGTCAAAGGTCGAAAAGGTCACTACCGCGAATTATTCGAACAAATCCTCAAAATGGGATACACAAAAGTTCGAGTAGATGGTGAGATTTTGAATATCGAAAAGGGTATGAAACTCGATCGATATAAAATTCACGATATCGATATCGTCATCGACCGATTGGCAATTGACAAAAAGGATAGAAAACGTATTTATGATGCGGTTGTTTTGTCAATGAAGCACGGTAACAAGGAAATGATGGTAATGGACTACGAAACGAATGAAGTTCGCCATTTCTCACGTTTGCTTATGTGTCCAACTTCTGGAATCAGTTACCCGGAACCTGAACCAAACTTGTTTTCATTCAACACACCTTATGGTGCTTGTCCACATTGTAATGGTTTAGGATTCATCACAGAAGCATCTATCGATAAAATCATTCCTCATCCTGAAAAAAGTATCAAACAAGGTGGATTGGCTCCACTTGGAGAAGGAAAAAACACGTGGATTTTCGAAAAAATTGACACATATTTACAAAGCGTTGGTTACTCCAATCGTACTCCATTAAAAGATATTCCAGAAGAAGTATTGAACGTGATTCTATACGGTAATTCCGATATGGAAATGAATACGCGCACAACAGTTCGATTTGAGGGAATCATCCACATTTTGGGTCGTCATTCGGAAGAAAGTTCAGCTGCAATTCAACGTTGGGCGCAAAGTTTCATGAACCAAGTAACCTGTCCATCGTGTAACGGAACAAGACTAAAAAAAGAAGCACTTTATTTTAAAATTGCTGACAAAAATATTGGTGAATTGGCTTC
>DATGOZ010000273.1:0-2738 GCA_035305395.1 Taishania sp.
ACTAAATGTATTTTTCTTGAAATTTTGTAACCACCCTAATCAATAGATTAACCAACTGATTTCTTAGCGAGTACAAACTACAACAAAAAAAATATTAAAAAAAAGTATTTTTTTTGATCAAATAGTGATTTGAAAAGGAAATTATGCTTAAATTTGCACTCAGATTTTGAAATGCCCGGGTGGCGGAACTGGTAGACGCGCTGGATTCAAAATCCTGTGCCTTCGGGCGTGCCGGTTCGATTCCGGCCCCGGGTACCGCCAAAAAGGAAGCTCGTTTGAGCTTCCTTTTTTTATGCTGACTTCGAGAGCCTCAGTCAGTATAGAACCTCATTCAGCAAAGGGAAATTTCAAGTTGTTTTGAAGCTTACAAATTAGATGATATCCTTTAATATCATTGCGGCGTTCCCTAATACGGCAGCATTCTCTTCTTGGAGTCCAGAGATCAAAACTTCAGCTTTTCCTTTATAAATATTCAGGTTGAAGTCTTCCATATATTGCTTTACTCGATCAGCAAATGGCTGACCTAAATTAGCACATCCGCCAAATAACACATATGCTTCAGGATCTGAAAAACATTGGAAATTCGCTAATGAAAACCCTAAAATTTTAGCCGTATAATCAATTATTTCTTTTGCAAACTCATTTCCATTTTGTGCTTCAATTGCTACATCTTTGCTAGTTAGATTAGAAATAGCTCTGAGTTTTTTGACATCAGCCTCATACACACTATCCAACTCAGCAATAGACTTTACAACACCAGTTGAAGAAGCATACGATTCTAAACATCCTTTTCTTCCACAACCACAAGTTCTCCCATCAGGAATAACAATAATATGTCCATACTCCCCTGCAAAACCATGTGCCCCATATACAATCTTTCGATCAACAACAATTCCACTTCCTAAACCTGTTCCCAAAGTAATGGTCACAAAATTTGATAATTGTTTTGCTTTACCAAAAAGCATCTCTCCAATTGCTGCAGCATTTGCGTCGTTTGTAAGAACTGTCTTACAGTTAAATCTATCCTCAAACAGTTGTTTCAATGGAATAATTCCTTTCCACTGTAAATTCGGTGCATATTCAATTGTTCCTGTAAAATGATTTCCATTTGGTGCTCCTACTCCAATTCCATCCAATCGTTTTGCATAACCTGATTGCTCAACAGCATGATAGATATGATCAATCATTTTGTCTGGAGTATCAAAACTTTTTGTTTTAGCAACATCCTGAAAAAGCAAATCCCCTGATTCATTGACAACTGCAAATGAAACAGTTGTACCACCAATATCCACACCTAGTGCAATTTTACTGTCCATCTGTATCTTGTATATTCCATTCGTTATAAAACTGACTTAAAAAGTCATTCATAAACGCAATGCGTTGATTAGCAATCTCCTTAGCAGCTTCGGTATGCATCCTATCTCCTAAAAGTAACAATTTCTCGTAAAAATGATTAATTGTTGTCGATTTTGACATTTTATATTCTTCAAAACTAGTATGTAATTTATATGGAATTTCAGGATCATATATCGGATTACCAACCTTTCCTCCATAGGCAAATGTTCGAGCAATCCCAATAGCTCCTATTGCATCTAAACGGTCTGCATCCTGAATTATTTTAGCTTCCAGTGATTCTGTTTTATCCACAACATTCGCTCCTTTGAAAGAGATGCTATTCACAATAATTTGAATTTGCGATGCTATTTCATTACTTCCACCATTTTCAAGTATCATCATTTTAGCAACCTCCCCTCCAAGAAATTCATCACCACCATTGAATTTGTAATCAGATACATCATGCAGTAATGCTCCTAATTCAATTACAAAACGATCACCTCCTTCTTTCTCTTGTAGTTTCAACGCATTCTTACGAACACGGTCAATATGATACCAATCATGGCCAGTAGCTTCACCTACAAAAATCTGTTTAATCTGCTTTTCAATTTGCTTGATTAATTCGTTCATATGGAACTAAAATTACATAAAAAAAGAGGCTGATTACTCAGCCCCTCATGATTCAATTATGAAATAAATTACTTGATTACTTTCAATGTTACTGAAGCATTATTCACTCCTGTCATATTTACAAAGTAAACACCCTTAGACCAGTTCACTGTATTAATTACAGTTTCTGAATTCAAAGATGATCTTTCTACAACAACTTTCCCATTGATATCAGTAATTACAAAATCAACTTGAGAATCTCCATAGTTTTTGATTGTCAATTGATCATTTACTGGATTTGGATAAGCTGCAACTGCATTCATCAATTCAACAGAAGCAACTGACACATTGTCAATCACGATACAGTCTGATGTATCAGAACATCCTAAAGCATTTTCGATAACAACTGCGTAGCTACCGTTTTCTGTTGCAGTAAATGTGCGTGTTGTAGCATTTGCAATTTCAGAATTGTCTTCACAGTTAATCCATTGGTAAGTATAACCTACGGCGTTCACTGCAGATAAAGTCGCTCCGTTTACGTTAACATTTGTATTTGGAACGTTTGTTCCTGTACAAGGAATAGTAATTGCATCAATACCACAGATATTCAATTGGTATCCATTGTTGAATGGAGCTGAGTTTGGATTATTGAATTGAGATCCAATACCTGTCACATTGAATGGACCAATTGGTAAAGATTGACCAGCTAAGTCTGGTGTAACACTTCTCAATGTAAATTCAGTTGTACCATTTGTAACAATCACACTGTTGTTTGTTGGGAAAACGTTGTTTGT
>DATGOZ010000274.1:0-2183 GCA_035305395.1 Taishania sp.
CGTGAGAAGATTTTCTTACACTGTCAAAAAGAAGTTCCATACTCTTGCCAAGTGGAAATTGAAGAATACTTGGAAGAAGATAATATTACACGCATACGTGCGGTTATCATCGTTGAACGAGATTCTCAAAAGGGAATTATTATCGGGAAAGGTGGAACAATGATGAAGCGCATCGGTCGTGAATCTCGCATTGAGATTGAAAAGTTCATCGAAAACAAAGTTTTCTTAGAAACGTTCGTTAAAGTTGATAAAGACTGGAGAGCGTCTGAACAAAAATTAAAGAAATACGGATATTAATCTTGTTGAGAAACAACAAAAAATAAATTAGAATGAGTAATATTGTTGCAATAGTAGGTCGCCCGAATGTAGGGAAATCAACATTATTCAATCGTTTAACAGAATCAAGACAGGCGATTGTAAAAGAGATTAGCGGTGTTACTCGTGACCGTTTGTATGGACGTGGAGAGTGGAATGGTGTTGAATTTTCTGTAATCGATACAGGTGGTTATGTGCGTGGATCGGATGATATTTTCGAAGGAGAGATTCGCAAGCAGGTTGAAATCGCAATTTCAGAAGCAACGGTAATCATTTTTGTAGTAGATGTAATGACAGGAATAGTCGACTTAGATGAAACTGTTGCAAAAATGTTGAGACAAACAAAAAAGCCAGTTTTCATTGTTGCAAACAAAGTTGACAATACTGACCGTGTTGGACTTTCATCTGAGTTCTATTCATTTGGACTTGGTGATGTGTACGATATTTCTGCTGTAAACGGAAGTGGTACAGGAGATCTGTTAGACGATTTGGTTAAGCATTTCGACAAAGAAGATAAGACAGTTAATGAAAAAGATGCCTTACCTCGATTTACAATTGTTGGTAAACCGAACGTAGGAAAGTCATCTTTGGTAAATGCATTACTAGGAGAGGAGAGAAATATCGTGACAGATATTTCAGGAACAACTAGAGATGCAATTGATACACGTTATAAAGCTTTCGGATTTGATTTTATGTTGGTAGATACTGCCGGAATTCGTAAAAAAGCAAAAGTAACTGAAGATATTGAGTATTACTCCGTATTGCGTTCAGTTCGTGCAATCGAAAATTCGGATGTTTGTATATTCATGATAGATGCAACGGAAGGATTGCAGAAACAAGATTTACACATCTACTACATCATTGAAAAGAATGCAAAAGGTGTAGTTGTTTTGGTTAATAAATGGGATTTAGTGGAGAAGGATCATACGACAATGAAAGCGTATGAAGATAAGCTTCGTGAACAATTGGCTCCATTTAATGATGTTCCAATCATTTTTACTTCAACGATTACGAAACAGCGTGTGCACAAAGCATTGGAAACAGCGATGGAAGTTTTTGAAAACAGAACGCGTAAGATTCCAACATCTGAGTTGAACGAAGTAATGTTGGATATCATCCAAGCAACACCACCGCCAGCTGTTAAAGGTAAATACATCCGTATCAAATACGTACAACAGTTGCCTACACATGCTCCTGCATTTGCATTCTTCTGTAACTTACCTCAGTATGTAGGTGATTCATATAAACGATTCTTAGAAAATCGTTTGAGAGAACGTTATAATTTTCAAGGAATTCCACTTAAAATCTTCTTCAGAAAGAAATAAGAAAAAAGTGTGAGGAAATGAAGTTTGGAGCGATTGATATAGGGACAAATGCTGCGCGCTTACTAATTGGAGAGGTTGTAAAAGAAGATGGACGAAAGTTTGTCAACAAGGTTTCTTATACGCGTATTCCGTTGAGATTGGGTGAAAGTGTATTTGACAGCGGTCGCATCAATAAAAAGAAAGCAGAGCAGTTTATTAAAACAATGCGTGCTTTTCAACTCATTTCCGAATTATTTGAAGTGAAAGAACTTCGTGCCTGTGCAACATCTGCAATGCGTGATGCGAAGAATAGCGAGAAAATAAAAACCAAAATACTAGCAGAAACTGGAATTAAAATTGAAGTTATTTCCGGAGATGAAGAGGCTAATTTGATTTTTGGTACTTTTTTCTTGTTGGATATCGAAAAATCAAAGCCATATATTGTTGTTGATGTGGGTGGAGGAAGTACTGAAATTTCGATTTTTAAAAACGGTCAAAAGGTTAATTCTAAATCGTTTGAGATAGGAACACTTCGTTTGTTGAAAGGCAAAACGAATGATGTTG
>DATGOZ010000275.1:0-6013 GCA_035305395.1 Taishania sp.
TGGAAATAACGCAGTATTAGATATGTTGAATACGAAGTATATTATTCAACAAGGTGAAACTGGATTTGTAGCTCGTGTGAATCCAAATGCGATGGGGAATGCATGGTTGGCGAAAAATGTTAGAACATTCCAAACACCAAATGATGAAATTCGAGCTTTGGGTACTTCTTTCATCATTAAAAATGATGGTGCGGGACAGTTGTTTGTTAATGGACAAGCAGTTAAAGAGGCAACAGTTTATGGTGCTGAAAAAATCCAATATCTCGTTAAAGGTTCCACTGATAGCTTAAAGGTTCCATTGAGCAACGGAATGAAAGAGGGGATGGAAGTTGCTTTTGTAATGGATGTCAACGGTAAGACGGATTTGGTTATGCCAACTGTTTTTGAAACAGAAGAAGGGAGAAAATCATTCTTAAAATTGGCTTCCATTAAGGTAGATCAAACATTCGACTTAAAAGACGAAGTTGTGATGTTGGAATCTGAAGCAAAGGGATTGAAAAAGAACTATTCAGGAGAAGGTACAGTGAAAATGACTGCTTACGAACCAAATAGAATGAAATATGAAGCAGATTTGAAAGGAGACCAATTGGTTGTATTCTCTGAGGTTTATTACAAAGACGGATGGAAATTGTTTGTCGATGGGCAAGAAGTTCCAATTCGCAAGGTGAATTATTTATTACGTGGTGCTGAAATCAAAGGAGGAAAGCATCAATTAGAAATGGTGTTTGATATTCCAAAATTCAGAACATTGAATACAATTGCAATGGTAGGATCGGTGATCTTATTTGGTTTGTTATTGGTGGGATTGTTTTTAAAATGGAAAAAAGGTGCAGCAAAATAAAAGGATAAAGATTCTATATTTTGTTCCAATTGATTCTACTTTTATTCAAAAGGATGTTCAACTGCTTAGAACGAAATACGATGTCAAGTTTTTTTGCTTAAACCAAGGGAATAAACTCAAGTTACCTTTTCAGTTGTTGAAGCAATTGTGGCAATGTTTGTTTCATGTTCCAAAGTCTGATGTCGTGATTTGTCAATTTGCTAGTTACGCTTCTTTGATTCCTTTTGTTGTAGGTAAATTGTTTCGAAAGCCTCGGTTGCTAATAATCGCAGGTATGGATGCGGCTTCTTTTCCTGAAATTAATTATGGAATTTTTAGGCGCAATAAAACCATGGAGTGGTTTGCATCAAAATCTATTTTGTTAGCGAATCACATTTTGCCAGTTCATGAATCCTTGGCTTTTCAACCGTACGATTATCATCAATCGGGAGCTCCAATTCAAGGGTTTCAATACTTTGTGCCAGGCTCAAAAACGATCCCATTTTCACCGTTGTACTATTCTTATGATAGTAATTTGTTCGATTTTGATAGAACTATTGAACGCGAAAAGTTAAGTTTCATTACGATTGGTAATTTGTCAGTTAAAACAACGTTTGTTCGTAAAGGATTTGATCTGATTATTGAATTAGCAAAATTGCGTCCAGAGTTGAATTTTACATTGATTGGATGGGATGGAAAAACGAAATTTGATTTTCCAGATAATGTGACGTTGTTGCCATTTATGCCGCAAGCTGAGATTGTGAAACTGTTAAACAGACATCAATACTATTTTCAATTGTCGTTGATGGAAGGATTTCCGAATGCTTTAGCTGAAGCGATGTTGTGTGGATGTATTCCGATTGGATCAAATGTCTCAGGAATACCTTATATCATTGGAGATACAGGGTATGTATTAAAAAAGCATGCGGTTGAAGAATTGAATAAGTTGATTGATCAGGTTATTGACCAAGGATATACCCCAGAAGATTCAGATAAAGCTAGAAATAGAGTCGTCACGCATTTTAATGACGACGAAAAAATGAAAGTATACCAAGAAATTATACTAAAATATATTGGTACAAATGAATAAAGTTCATGAAAAACACGATTTATAAAATAGCTTATAGTCCAGCAGTAAATTGTTTGCTGAGAAATACGTTGAAACCAATTTCCAAGGTTTTGAATAAACGATTAATCTCCGTTTCAGGTCAAATTTGTTTGAAAGTCAAAAATGCTCATTTTAAACTGAAGACGAATCAAACATGTTCAGCAACACAAGAACTTTTTTATAATGGTGCGGAAAATTATGAATTTACAAAACTGTTTATTCCATTGATTCAGAAAGTGGACAATTTTCTAGATATCGGAGCGAACATCGGTTATTTTTCGGTTTTAGGAGCCAAATTGAATAAAGATTTAAAAGTTTATGCGTTTGAACCATCTATTGGGCCATTGTATTATTTGAAACAAAATATTGAATTAAATCATTTGCAAAAGCAAGTAAATGTTATTGGTAAGGCTGTTTCTGATATCGATGGTATATTGACTTTTCACAGCGTTGTGAGTAAGAAATATCCTTGGGTGGTACACAATTTGAATGGATCTCACAGTTTGCAAAACAATTTTGGAAAACAAAAAGAGCAAGCTTATCCTGTTGAAGTTATTTCATTAAGTAAGTTTAAAGAGGAGTATCAGTTAAATAAAATTGATTTTATCAAATTAGATACAGAATGTACCGAACATTTGATCTTTAAGAGTTCTTTGGATATTATCAATGCTGACAGGCCGATTATTGTAAGTGAGATTTATGATGAAATCAAGCATGAGATCGAACCGATTTTCAAACAAATGAATAACTATTGCTTGTTTCAGATTAACCAAAATCAATTATTCCCGATGGATTCAATCTTAGATCAAGTGAAGTTCAAAGGCGAAGCAAATTTTCTTTTTTGTCCAGAAGAGAAACTTGGATTATTCGATTTATAATTATTCGAACTTTATTTCTTTTATAAATGAAGGTTTGTCATTAAGTCGATAGTTGATCATTAGTTGTAAAGTTCCATCTTCAGGGCAATCAAATAGATCGTTTTCAATTATATTATAGTGAACCCATTTTTTGTTTTCAACTTGTTCTTTATTATTGGCAAATCGATAGAAGATTGTCAAATCATCCAAATTTTCTCCAATAACTCTTATCGTATATTTTTTCCCTTTTTCAACTTTTTGTTTTTGTGAAAAATCAAAAGCGAAAAAAGGTTTATGGTATTCGGGTTTAAATCCTGTTTTTACTTGATTAATATTGCTTCCTTTTTTAATCTTCCTATTGTATAGTAAAGTAATATTTTTTGTTAGATGATTCTCGAATTTTAGAATTATGGTACTGTCTGAGTAATGTACTTGATAATCATCAGGATGTAAGTTCAGAATTTTTAGCTTATTGATGTTCAGTTTTTCGTTGGTTGTCAATTCTAATTGATTGAAATAATCATTGGACGTGATGGTTAAATTGTTTGATTTATGGATTAGAAAACTATTTTTGAAATCATTTCTAACGACAATTTCATCATCCTTTTTCCAATTTGGTGTTTTGATTGCACTTTCATTTTCTACCATATTTACACTATATTGAAAGTTAGGATAAGTATGAAATTTAACTTGTGTGTCAAATTTATTGTAAGCCATCATTCCCCAAATCATCATTTGATGTAGAAAACGTTTGTCGTTATACATGCGATAAAGATGTTCAAATTCGTTCAATTGAAATCGTATGTAGAAGTTTGAAATATCTCGGTTATTTCTGTTGTATTTGGTCCAAGTGGGGGTGTCTAATCTTTCCAAAGTATTAAATAGTCCTTCATAACACTCGTTGTGTATTCTTACGGCAAAAGTGTCTTCAGGGAAATAAAGCGTGTATTCGTACAAACCAATTAACCCGATAATAAAACCATTGAATACATGTGAATTATTTTTTGAATTCGGGTATTCCTCAATTGTCCAATCATTTTCAGGAGTTTTTCCAAGCGCTCCTCCTTTGCTAGATTCTTTTAGCATAAAAGAACAAAGTTGTTTTGCAATCGTTTTTGCTCTTTCATCTTTGGTTATTTCGTAATACCGAAGCATAAACGAAATTCCTGCGCCCTGCGTCATACCTGAATACCAAGGAGCTTTTAGGTCGCTAAAATTGAAGTTATAGGGTAACCCCATTTCGGTATTCTGATTTTTAAGATGAATTTTCGTTGTATCAATAAAAAAGTTAAACTGATTTTTTAATCTAGTATAACTGATTGAGTCTTTATGTTTGGCATAATTTTCACATGCCATTATACCATAGAATGATATTGTAAGGGGATGATATTTCCCCTTTTCAAGGATAATACCTTGCGGATCAAAATTTCTGCTATTGTATGACAAATATTTTTCGATATCAACATGTTTGGAAAATGTGATGTATTCAGTTAGTTTTTGAGTGAAGCATCCAAAACAGATATTTAGTAAGAATAAAATAAGTACAAAGTTTTTTTTCATTTTTACTTAATTAGTTCGATGATCTTTCTCGTCAATGTCTTTGAATGAAACTGCTCAATATTGATTGGATTTGAGTAGAGATTTTGATTTAAGAATTGCTCGAATGATGTTAGAATATAGTGTTTCAACGATTCAACTTCCTCGTATTCGAAAAACTTACCGCTGTTTGTTTCTAATACGATTTTCTCTAGGTCGCTATCCGATTCACCAATCACCAACATGGGACGTTTGGCTCCTAAGTATTCGAAGAACTTTCCGGTTAAAATACCTTTAGAATTAATCGCTTTATTGGCAACGAGAAGTAATAACTGTGTTCTTTGTTGTAAAGTAATACTTTCTTTGTGCGAAACTTGTTTTGGTCCAGTATAAAAATCGGTAAGTTCATATTTGGCGATATCTTCTGTAATTGAAAAATCAACAGAACCGTATAGATTGATATTGAGATATTCTTTCAATTTGCTATTTTCTTGTAATGCTAAACGCAGTGCTTTCCATAATGAAACGGGATTTCTAGAGGCTGCCATAGAGCCAAAATGCGCTATTGAAAATTTTGAATCGAGTACAATTTGCTTTGGATCAAATTCTGGAAAAATGAACCCGTTGGTTATTATTTCAACCTTTCGACCTCCGATACGTTGCAATCCTTTTGCACAATCTTCTCCAATTGATAAAACCAAATCCGCATTTTGGAGTACAGATAATTCCAACTTCTTTTGCATCTTGTCGGCAAACTTACCAGGTAACAATTCTTGATAGTAATCAATTTCAGTCCAAGGGTCTCTGAAATCTGCCGTCCAATGTAATTTTGGAAACTGTTTTTTTAGTTTCAAAGCAATGACATGCATGCTGTGGGGAGGTCCTGTAGAAATAATATGCGTAATATCTGGATTTTCTTTAAGGTAGTTCTTTAAAAAACGATAACTTGGATTAATCCAAAAACGACGAGCATCCGGAATGAAAAGATTGCCCCTTGTCCAAATCATCATTTTTTTGATGAATCCTAATTTGTTTGTTTTTGTTCCAATTCCCGCACCTCCTTCAAAACCAGCTTTCTTTTGTAGGTATTTGTGAGGTTCGAAAACTTTTCTTCTGATGACAGTTAAGTCTTCGCTAACTTCACTATTGAGACTTTCATCGATTACAGGCCAAGCAGCATTTTCTGGGCAGTAGACCGTAAGTTCGCAATTGTTTTCTTTAAAATATTTAGAAAATCGCAACCATCGATGTACACCAGGACCACCTGCTGGAGGCCAATAAAATGTAATCAGTAGAATTTTTTTTACCATTTAAGTACCTTTAAATATAATAATAGGAGGGAAGTCGATTCAAATTTACTCAAATACTTCTTTCTCTCTCGGTTTCTTTGGTTTTCTTTGTAGTTGGTGTAAACCAAATTTATCTAATTTATAAACAAAGCCAGCACTGAGAGAAAAGGTGTTTTTATTGACTGTCTCAGGTGGTTTTGAATCGTAGAAGTGCGAAAAGTTCAATTTTACACTAAAAGGTTCTGTGATTTTTACCATTAATGAATAATCTCCTGAAACGCGATGGTCTTTAAAATCAGCCAAACTCGGTTGTATATAGGTTGTAGAAGAAAATTCAAAATTGTCAAATCCAAAGTAGGAGGAGAGGTAGGTACTCCATCTTACGGCATTGTTATAATCCATA
>DATGOZ010000276.1:0-4259 GCA_035305395.1 Taishania sp.
TAAAGTTGAGGAAGAAAGCAGATAATTCAAAAAAGAAAGCGTCAATTCGTTAATTGGCGCTTTTTTATTCAAAATATCTCTTATCATTTTTCATTTTCATTAATTTTGCCACGCAATGGTAAATCAAGAACAATTTAAAGCACTCACAGAAAGAGTATCGGCAATAGAAGGATATTTGAATATCCCAGCCAAGCGATTGGAATTAAAGGAAGAGGAACTAAAAACTCAGGATCCTGAATTTTGGAATGACGCCAAAGCTGCTGAAGCTAAAATGAAACAAATACGTAGCTTGAAGTTTTGGGTTGGATCATTTGATGAATTGAATTCCAAACTAGGTGATCTTGAAGTAACGCTTGAGTTTTTCAAAGAAGGAATGGCTACCGAAGAAGAGGTAGATAACATTGCTACTGAACTTGTCGCTTCAATTGAGGATCTTGAATTGAAGAACATGCTTTCAGGTGAAGAAGATTCATTGAATGCAGTGTTGCAAATTACTGCTGGGGCTGGTGGTACAGAAGCACAAGATTGGGCTGAAATGCTATTCAGAATGTACAAAATGTGGGCCGACAAGAACGGTTACAAAACGCAAGAATTAAACTATCAAGAAGGTGATGTTGCTGGAATCAAAACAGTGACAATAGAAATTGAAGGAGATCATGCCTTCGGATACTTGAAAGGAGAAAACGGAATTCACCGTCTGGTTCGTGTAAGTCCGTATAATGCTCAAGGAAAGCGCATGACTTCATTTGCTTCAGTTTATGTATATCCATCTGTTGACGATACAATTCACATCGAAATCAATCCAGCAGATATTTCATGGGATACTTTCCGTTCTGGTGGAGCTGGTGGCCAGAATGTCAACAAAGTTGAAACAGGTGTACGTTTGAGACACGCTCCTACGGGAATTATTATTGAAAATACCGAAACACGTTCTCAACTTGGAAACCGCGAAAAAGCATTGCAGTTATTGCGTTCTCAATTATATGAGTTGGAGTTAAGAAAACGTATGGAATCGCGTCAAGAAATTGAAGCTGGTAAAAAGAAAATCGAATGGGGATCACAAATTAGAAGTTACGTATTAGATGACCGAAGAGTAAAAGATCACCGTACTGATTATACAGTAAACGACCCTGATAAAGTATTGAATGGAGATATCTTTCCATTTTTGAAAGCATATTTAATGGAATTTGGCAACTAATGGGAAAAATTGAAGTTTACCACAATAAACGATGCACAAAAAGTAATCAAGCGTTGCATTACCTAGCTGAAAAAGGCATGGAGGATATCGATGTAGTTTTATACCTCGATAACCCGATTTCTTCAGAAACCGCTAAAAAATTGGTTCAACTATTAGGTGAAGATTATCAGGAATTAATCCGTATTCCAGATGCTAAAAAACTCGGCGTTGAAATTCCAAAAGAGATGAGCAAGGAATGGGTTGCAAAAATCATCGTCGAAGTACCAAAAGTCATGCAACGACCAGTTGTTGTCGCCAACGGAAAAGCAATCATTGCACGACCAACTGAAAAAATCGACCTTATTCTGGTATGATTATTGAAAAATCGTTGAAAGTAAACTAAATTTGTCTTTTTGTAAAATAAAAAATGAGAACAAAATATATTGATTTAATCGACCAAACATTTGATTTCCCGCAAGATGAATTCAACTTAAACGGAGATCGTTTAATGTTTCATGGGATCGATTTAATGGACTTAGTGGAAAGATATGGTACTCCACTTAAGTTTAATTACTTGCCACAAATTTCTCATAACATTCAACGTGCCAAAGGATGGTTTCGCGAAACCATGAACAATATTGGCTATCAAGGAGCATATCATTATTCTTATTGTACGAAGAGTTCTCATTTTTCATTCGTAATGGATGAAGTAATGAAAAACGATGTTCATATTGAAACTTCTTCAGCTTTTGATATTGACATCGTTAAAAAACTAAACGAACAAGGAAAATTAAAAGACGGGCAATTTGTAATCTGTAACGGGTACAAACCTCAACGATATATTGAAAACATCGCATCTCTAATTGATCAAAACAAATTGCGTGTCATTCCAATCGTTGATAACACACAAGAGGTTCAAGATCTTTTAGCAAAAACGGATAGTGACATCAATATTGGTATTCGAATTGCTTCGGAAGAAGAACCAAAATTCGAGTTTTATACATCTCGATTAGGTATTCGCTACCGCGAAATTGTTCCTTTCTACAAAGCAATATTAGAGAATAACCCACGTGTGAAAGTGAAAATGCTGCACTTTTTCATCAATACCGGAATAAACGACAACGCATACTACTGGAACGAATTAACAAAATGTTTGCGTGTTTATTGCGATTTGAAAAAAGTTTGTCCAACACTCGATTCACTTAACATCGGAGGAGGATTTCCTATCAAGCAATCTTTGATTTTCGATTACGATTACGCTTACATGGTGAGAGAAATCCTATTGCAAATCAAACGAGTTTGTTCTGACAACGACATCCCCGAGCCAAACATCTTCACTGAATTTGGTTCATTCACTGTTGGTGAAAGTGGAGGAGCAATCTTTAGAGTATTGCATCAAAAACAACAAAACGACCGAGAAAAATGGAATATGATTGACTCATCATTTATGACCAATCTTCCAGATACTTGGGCAATTAATAAACGTTTTATCATGCTTCCAATCAATCGTTGGAACGAAGATTATGAACGTGTTTTGTTAGGTGGTTTAACATGTGACTCAGATGATTACTACAACTCTGAGCAACACGCCAATGCTATCTATCTACCTCGTTTCGACAGAAATGACCCACTATACATTGGATTTTTTAACACAGGAGCCTATCAAGAAACGGTTGGAGGATTTGGTGGACTAAAGCATTGCCTTATACCTGAACCTCGTCACGTACTTATCAAGAGAGATGAAGAGGGAAAAATTCACACTGAAATTTTTAGTGAAGAGCAAACTGCTGCTGATTTTCTAAAAATTTTAGGTTATTAAAATTTACCAAAGGAATAAATAGTTAGCTTTGCGGGCTGATTTTATATTGAAAATCGAAAAAACGTGATGAAATTAAAGAAGATTTTTATTAAACCTAATACTGCATTCGGTTCCATAATCAGCGAATGGGCAGTTGCAAATCAATTAGAAGTGGAACCACTTCAATTTGATGAAGGATTTGATAAGCAAGTTGATGGATTAGTGATTTTCAATCAAAACTCTGATATTAGTAAGGAGGATCAAGAAATAAGAAAGATTTTTGATGACACGTTGAAGCCAGTTCAACGAATTGATATCAATGGTACTCTAATGGTCGGAGTATCTAATTTCTCTTTATGGCTTGAAAGAAATGGTTGTGTGAATGTTTTATTTATCGGTGCCGATAACTTAAAAGACAATCCAAACTTTGCTCGCTACATGGAAACCATGAAAGGTTGCTAATCTTGGCAAATAATTTGATTGGTTTAACCAAAATTAGTTTTATGAAAAAAGTTATTTATCTTTTTATTGCAACTGTTGTTATCATAGGAATGAATGCTTGTGCATCGAAAAAAAATGGTACAACTGCAGTAGATACAAATTCAAATGAACCAATCGCATTGCAAAGTGGAAAAACAACCAAAAAAGACTCACTATTTGCTAGTTTAGAAAGAAGTGCTTGTTTTGGAACATGTCCTGTTTACTCAGTAAACATTTATAGCTCTGGTTATGCAGAATATGTAGGAACACTCAACACGAAAATGATTGGTACATATTCGACTACTTTTTCCAAAGAACAATTGAATAGTTTAGTTGAAACAGCTAACGCTATCAATTACATGTCATTGGATGACGTATACGATACAAAAGGTATTACAGATCTTCCTTCACACATCAGTTCTATTGTTATCAACAAACAAAGAAAGGTTGTTACAAGAAGGCACAATTATCCTGATGGTATTATCGTATTCGAAAAGAAAATCGACGAATTAGTGGAATCTGCTGACTGGAAAAAACTAAGAGATTAAGCAATCTCTTAAATGTAATCAGTAATTTATTTGCTTTTTAAGTTACTTTTGTCAAAATGAATTTTCTTTTTGATGAAAAGACCTCTTATACTCGTAACAAACGATGACGGGATAACTGCAAAAGGCATCAAATGTCTTGTTGAAACCATGTTAAAATTCGGCGATGTTGTCGTTGTAGCTCCAGATTCTCCCCAATCAGGAATGGGACATGCAATTACAGTTAATCGTCCTCTACGCATGCGAAAATCGAACGAAA
>DATGOZ010000277.1:0-3948 GCA_035305395.1 Taishania sp.
GTTCGAAATTCCGCTTGTAAAAAACAATCTTGTTTCATTAGCCGTTGGACCAAGTTATGGGTTTTATCACTTAAAACATGATTTACCAATCGCTTACAACAACGATATCACAACTTTTGGAGACTTAACCGATCAGGGCTATTTTGGTGACAGAAAATTAGTCGGGAATCAAATCGGGATTCCTTTGGAATTGCGATTGAGAACAAAAGGTTGGAGGCATTTCAAGATTCACTTAGGAGGAAAAATTGCTTATCAAATCAACTTATTTGAAAAAGCACGATTCGAACAAAATAATGAGTTAATCAAGGAAAAATACAAATCGGCTGACGATGTTCAACGATTAGTTTATGCTGCACACATTCGTCTTGGAATAAGAAATTTTGCATTGTATGGTTCATACAATTTCAGTCCATTTTACTCAAACAGTGCTAGTACGCAATTGCATTTATTACAATTAGGTTTAACTGTTTCACTCTTTTAGACATGTTTATCGACACACATACCCATTTATTTTCAGACGCTTTTGATGAAGATCGCATTGAGGTTGTAAATCGCGCGATAAATGCTGGGGTTGAAAAATTGTTATTACCCAATATTGATGTTCCCTCATTGAACACCATGCTCGAATTGCATCAAGCTTTTCCTACAAATTGTCTTCCGATGTTTGGACTACATCCAGGTTCAGTAGAAGAAAACGTAGAAGAAAACTTAAAGATTATCAAACAAACATTGATTGATAATTTAGATAAAGCGGTAGCAATTGGTGAAATTGGTATGGATTTGTATTGGGACAAAACATACCAGATGGAACAAGCATATGCTTTTCGTGAGCAAATTCGTTGGGCAAAGGAATTCAAGTTGCCAATCGTCATACACGTTCGCGAAGCATTTGAAGAACTGTTTACCATTTTGGACATTGAAAACGACGAGAATCTAACTGGAGTTTTTCACTGCTTCACAGGCAATTTAGAACAAGCGCAACATGCGTTAGGGTATGGCGGCTTTAAACTCGGAATTGGTGGTGTTTTGACTTACAAAAAATCTGAATTACCAGAAGTAATTAAACAAATACCTCTTTCAAATATTGTATTAGAAACAGATTCTCCTTACTTACCTCCAGTACCATTCAGAGGGAAAAGAAACGAGAGTTCGTACATCCTGCATACAGCAGAGAAACTAAGTGAGATTTATAATGTTCCGTTAAAAGAGATTGAAGAAATAACTACGCAAAACGCTATTGAATTATTCAATTTGAAATAAATCAACGGGTAAGCGTGACATAATCTCGGAGTACTTGTTCCAAAAACTCCATACGTTTTGATTCGATTGGAGAAATTCCCATCAACTCCGTGCATTTATCGCACAATTCTTTTCCAAACTTAATTGCTTCTGGACTTGGGTGTTCTTTCAAACGTAAAATTGTCTTTTTGATTAACATCATGTCTTCATCCGTAAAGCGAGCAACTTGCGGATAACTGATTTCTTCATTAAAACTTTCTTGCAAATTATTCAAATCTTTAATAGATACTTTTTTCGTTGCTTTCAGGTTAATGACAACTGTATCAGCAACAACATCTGCAACTCGTTGATTCCACTTCGATAATGATATAAAAAATAAAGCCAAAAACCCCATGACAAACCAAAGGAGAATAAAAATATTTGCCGTAATCCAGAAAAAATCTCCTTTAAAAATCCATCTAGCAAAAACTTCTTTCAACTTCAGACGTTCGCCATTTTGAGTTACAACACGAATTCCAACAATGTATTTGCCTAGTGTTTGACCATTCAAATAATATTCGCACAAAGGATTATAAGTCAGCCATGGAAGCTTAATCAGTAACAAAGTCAAATATTCAGCTTTGGTATTCGAATACAGAAAAAAAGATCCTCCAATAATTGAAAGTACAACAATGAAATAAATTAGAAAGAGCAGCATATCAATAAAGGCAGCAAGCAATCGTTGACCTGCATTAGCCAACGTAAACTCTACTGGGACATACTGAGATGATTCAAACGATATCGTATTCATTGTAAAGTGTGTAAACCTTTCTAAAGGTATAAAAATTAAATTTCAAATTGTCAATCATTTACAAAATATGCTTAAAACACGAAATTGAATGCTTGCTTTTGCTTACTTTTACATCCTATGAAGAACATCGTTGAAATATATAAACACACATTCAAATACAAGGGTTTAGCTATCCTTGTGATCTTTTACAATTTACTTTTTGTCATTTTCAACTTGCTTTCAATGGTACTATTCATACCATTTTTGCAATTAATCTTCCCTGAAAATGCTGGAGATTTAAAATTGATGGAAAAGCCAACTTATCATGGAGGTTTTTCTGGAATGATTGAATATGCCTCTGATTATTATGCATATTTCACAAACAACATGGTTGTAGAAGATCCTAAAATGGCACTACTATTTGTGTGCGTTTCTGTTTTGATTGCATTTCTTTTAAAGAATTTATTCCGATATGGCGCTATTTGGCATCAATCACAATTACGTATGGTTGTTGTAAAAGATGTTCGTCAACAAATCTTCGATAAAGCAATGTCGCTACCACTTTCATACTATAGCAACGAACGTAAAGGTGACTTAATGTCGCGTATACAAGGTGATGTTGGGGAAATCGAAATTGCTGTGATTGCTGTGCTAGAATTGATTTTTAGAGAACCTATTGCAGTTATCATTAACATTGCTGCATTGGTATATTGGAGTCCTCAATTGACTTTGTTTTCATTTATTCTTTTACCGATTACAGCTTTTGTTATTTCAAAAATTGGAAAAAGTTTGAAACGCACAGCGGGACAAGAACGTATTGAATTAGGTATTTTATTCTCCAAAATGGAAGAAGCACTTGGTGGAATTCGGATCATCAAGGCATTTAACGCTCAAAAGTTTATCAAAGACTCATTTGGAAAAACCAATTTAAGGCACCAACAACTCACAACAAAGGCTTTTAGAAAAAGAGATTTATCTCCACCATTAAACGAATTTTTAGCTGTCGTTGTCATGCTTGGAATTGTTTGGTATGGAGGAAGTATGATTTTGGATAATCGAGCTACAAACGGATTTGACGGACCACAATTTATTGGATTCATCCTTGTTTTCTCACAATTATTGCGCCCAATCCAAGGTATTGCAACATCTATTGCTAACTTGAACAAAGCAGAAGCATCTCAACGAAGAATTAAAGAAGTCTTGGATGCAGATGAAAAAATTCACGAGATTGACAATCCAATCGAACACATTGATTTTTCGGAAGCAATAACATACAATAATGTTTCTTTTGCTTACAATGAAGAAGCCGTGTTAAAGCATATCAACTTCACAATTCCAAAAGGTAAAACAGTTGCTTTGGTTGGAGAATCTGGAAGTGGAAAATCAACAATTTCTGATCTCTTACCACGCTTTTATGACGTTACAAGTGGTACCATTGAAATTGACGGAATAGATATCCGAAACTTGAAATTGGATTATTTGAGAAGTAAAATTGGAATTGTTAATCAAGAATCAATTTTGTTTAACGGAACCGTTGCAGAAAATATTGCTTTTGGTAAACAAGATGCAACAAGAGAAGAAATCATTGAAGCGGCGAAGATTGCCAATGCACACAATTTTATTCTCGAATTAGAAAATGGGTATGACACGCAAATTGGAGAACGCGGAAATAAACTTACAGGGGGGCAAAAACAACGAGTTAGTATTGCCCGTGCTATTTTGAAAAACCCAGATATATTAATCTTAGATGAAGCAACTTCAGCACTTGATACAGAATCTGAAAAATTAGTTCAAGAAGCATTGAACAAATTAATGGCTGATAGAACTTCATTAGTTATTGCTCATCGTTTAAGCACCATTCGCAATGCTGACGAAATTATCGTACTCTCAAAAGGTGAAATCATCGAAAGAGGAACGCATGACGAATTGATAGCAAAAGG
>DATGOZ010000278.1:0-2620 GCA_035305395.1 Taishania sp.
TGCTTGGAATGAAGTGAGTGCAAGTACTGCAAGGTATGAAACTTCGTTGAAGCAATTGGAAATGGCTGAAACATACCATAAGTTGATTTCCAAAGGTTATGATGCAGGTGTAAACTCGTATATCGAAACGGTTGATGCACGAACGCAATATACATCAGCACAGTTGAATAACGTCATCCAATTATTTCAATTATTAAAAGCATTGGCTATTCTAGAAAGAGAATCAGCTTCCTATAATTTACCAATTACAAATGAAAGATAGCATGAAGAAATTAAAATTATTTGGTTTAGGATTACTAGTTGTGTTTTTACAATTGGTAAGTTCTTGTAAGCAAAATGAATCGTACGAATCAGGTATTGAAGTGGAGGAGGTTATACCAGTATCGCTCATCAATTTAAAACAGGGAAGAGGTGAATCTCAAATTGAAGCCACAGGATTGTTTACAACAGACGATGAAACGTTGCTATCTTTTAAGAACGGTGGGGTTATTGAACGCATTTATGTGAAGGAAGGTGATATGGTCAAAAAGGGACAATTGTTGGCTATTCTCAATATGACTGAACTCAATGCGAAGGCAAATCAAGTCAAGTTGGCGATTGAAAAGGCGCAACGTGACTACAATCGTGCTCAGAAATTGTATCGTGATAGTGTGGCGACATTAGAGCAGTTTGAAAATGCGAAGACGCAATTAGAATTATTTCAACAAGATTTGAATACGATTCAGTTTAACATTCGCTATTCTGAAATTCGTGCTACTGAAAATGGATATGTGTTGTTGAAGTTAGCAAATGAAGGTCAGATTGTTGGACCAGGAATGCCTGTTTTGCAAATAAATGGTGCTATGAAGGGAGATTGGATGGTGAAGATTGGTGTGTCGGATCGCCAATGGGCACAGATAAAGGAAGGAGATTCAGCGTTGATAAGCACAGATTTATTTGAAGAACCAATCAAAGCGAAAGTCCACAGAAGATCAGAGGGAATGGATCCTAGAACGGGAACGTTTCCTGTATTTGTAAAACCAAATTCAACTGCTGGACTGAAGTTAGCAACGGGAGTTTTTGCTCGTGTAACGTTATTTGGACATATTTCAAACTCATGGCAAATTCCTTATTCAGCTATGTTGGATGGAGATGCTGGAAGGGCTTATGTTTTTGTGACAAACGACAAGCAAACAGCTAAAAAGGTTGAGGTGAAAGTTGAATCATTGCAAAAGGATTTCATTACTGTTAAATCAGGTTTGGAAGCATACGAGTATCTCATTGATGCTGGAAGTCCGTATTTGAAAGATGGTTCAAGAATCAAGGTGGTAACGAAATAATCAGAAAACATGAGTATTATTAAGTATCCAATCAAGAACTATCAGTTTACACTCATCATAGTGTTGATGATTCTCTTAACGGGAATTACAACCTTGGTTAGCATGCCGAGAGCTGAGGATCCCGATTTGATGGCTCCAAGTTTTCCAGTGATTGTTGTTTATCCTGGTGCAAGTACAAAGGACGTGGAACAGTTGATTGTTAAACCGCTGGAAGCACGTTTTTATGGATTGGACAATATCAAACGCATCAAGACTTCAATCAATAATGGAATTGCCTTTTTGTTTGTCGAATATGAACATGGAGTTGATTTTGAAGGAAAATTTCAGGAGATTACACGCGAATTAAATGCTGCACAAGCAAATGAATTGCCTAAAGAAATTCGCTATGCTGAGGCGATGAAAATCGACCCGACGAATGTGAGTGTGGTACAATTAGCTTTGGTTTCTGAAAATGCTTCTCGTGCTACATTGAAAAAATTGTCAGATGATTTGAAGCATGAATTGGAGAAGATTAAGGCTTTGAAGAAAGTTACTGTGCATGGATTACCAGATCAATTGGTGCGTGTGGATTTGAATTTGATGAAACTCAATCAAATGAATATTCCGTTGACACAAGTAATGGACGCCATTGGTAGTGAAGCGACCAATATTCCTGGAGGAAGTGTACGTGCTGGACAAAAGAACTTCAGTGTCAAAACAACTGGGAATTATCAAAGTATAGAGCATATTCAAAACACGATTGTTTCTTCTTATCAAGGTCGAAATGTTTTACTCAAAGATGTTGCTACTGTTTATCCAGATTTTGCGCCAGAAACGCATATCACACGTATGAATGGATATCGTGGAATTTTTGTTACAGCAGCACAAAAGGAAGGGCAAAATATTAGTCAAACACAAGAGCAATATCTCAAAACGATTCAAGAGTTTAAAAGTAAACTGCCTTCAAATGTTGATTTAGTGGTGAACTTTGATCAGGCGGTGAATGTTAACAAGCGTTTAACGGGGTTAGGAAAAGATTTTGCAATTGCAATTGGTTTGGTGTTGATTACCTTGTTGCCGTTGGGAACAAGAGCATCATTGGTTGTAATGATTGCAATTCCGCTTTCATTGGCAATTGGAATTATTTCCTTGCAAGTTTTTGGTTTTTCGTTGAACCAACTCAGTATTGTTGGTTTTGTTGTAGCACTTGGTTTGGTGGTCGATGATAGTATTGTTGTCGTTGAGAATGTTGAGCGTTGGTTGCGTGAAGGTCACTCGCGAATTGATGCTGCGGTCAAAGGAACGAAACAAATTGCTCTAGC
>DATGOZ010000279.1:0-2461 GCA_035305395.1 Taishania sp.
CAGCGACGGGTGTTGAAATCATTGTAGACGATACTCCAGAAGCAATTATCTTGTCTTGTTTCGATCCAGTAAGAAGAGAAATTGCTCGTTTGGCATTACACCAATTGGTTTCGGATGGACGTATTCACCCAGCTAGAATCGAAGAGGTTGTTGCAAAAACGAGAAAACAATTAGAAGAAGAAATTATCGAAACAGGTCGTCGTACTTGTATCGACTTAGGAATTCACGGATTACATCCTGAATTAACAAGAATGGTCGGTCGTATGAAGTATCGTTCTTCTTACGGTCAAAACTTGTTACAGCACTCGCGTGAAGTTGCTAACTTGTGTGCTATCATGGCATCGGAGTTAGGATTAAATGTGAAGTTGGCGAAAAGAGCTGGATTACTCCACGATATAGGTAAAGTTCCAGATGAAGAACCAGAGTTGCCACACGCAATTTTGGGAATGAAATTGGCAGAAAAATATGGTGAAAAACCAGATGTGTTGAATGCTATTGGAGCTCACCACGATGAGATTGAAATGACAACATTGATTTCTCCGATTGTTCAGGTGTGTGATGCCATTTCTGGAGCTAGACCAGGAGCTAGACGTGAAATTGTTGAATCCTATATCAAACGTATAAAAGAACTTGAAGCATTAGCTTTGTCTTATGAAGGTGTTCAAAGTGCATACGCTATTCAAGCAGGTCGTGAGTTGAGGGTGTTGGTAGAAAGTGAAAAAGTTTCTGATCAAAAAGTCGACGAATTATCATTCAATATTTCACACAAGATTCAAACAGAAATGACTTATCCAGGTCAAGTGAAGGTGACTGTAATTCGCGAGAAGAGATCAGTTAATTTCGCTAAATAACTACCAATGTCACTGAAAAATAAAAGAATATTAGTAACCGGTGGAGCCGGGTTTATTGGCTCCAATTTGGTTGAACAATTATTAAACAATGGTGCTTTTGTGCGAGTGCTAGACAATTTAGCTACTGGTAATCAAAAAAACCTAGAGTCATTTCTAAATCACCCGAATTTTGAATTCATTGAAGGAGATATTCGTGTGTTTGAAGACTGTCAAAAAGCTGTTCAAAATATAGATTGTGTTTCGCATCAAGCAGCATTGGGTTCTGTTCCTCGCTCAATTGATTTTCCTGAATTAACGCATGAAGTAAATGCAACAGGATTTCTAAATATGTTGAGAGCAGTAAAAGAAGCAGGAATTAAACGCTTCGTTTATGCGTCTTCTAGTTCAGTTTATGGTGACTCAACAGTTTCTCCTAAAGTTATCGGGTCAGAAGGAAATTTATTGAGCCCTTATGCTGTCTCAAAACACATTAATGAGGAATATGCAAAAGTTTTTCATCGATTGTTTGGTATAGAAACAATTGGATTAAGATACTTCAATGTTTTTGGTCCTAATCAAGATCCTAATGGTGTTTATGCAGCAGCTATCCCAAAGTTTGTTGATGCGATGATTAAAGGAACTAAAATTGTAATCAACGGCGATGGAGAACAATCACGTGATTTTACATTTGTGAAAAATGCGGTAGAGGCTAACATATTGGGATTGAGTTGTGAAAATGAAGTGGCTTTCGGTAATGTGTATAATGTAGCTTGTAATCAATCGTTTACATTAAACCAAGTAATTGCTGCGATTAAAGAAGAATTGATTAAGCAGGATAAATTCAACGATGCTGTTGAGATTAGTTATGGACCTGATAGAGCTGGAGATATAAGAAATTCGCTTGCTGACATTTCAATAACGAAGAGAGATTTAAACTATACGGGATCGATAAGTTTTAATGAAGGAATAAGCCGATACCTTAATAAACTATAGAAAAACAAGGATTTTTTTTAAATTTACCATTGAGAGCGCTCATTTATTTTTAATTTATGTCAGTAGAAACTTCATTAAGTAAGTTCAAGCAAAATAGTTTGTATTCTATTCTTTTTTTATGGGTAATAACTTTTCCCTTTAGGAATAGTGTTTTAACCTTTTCAATTAAAGGTGCTGAAATTTATCCTAATTTCCTTGTAACTATTGCGCTTGTAGGTTTTATTTTTTGTTTTCTACGCCCAAATTTTAAAAAAACGGATAAGATTTACTTTGGTATAGTGATAATGTTTCTGATCTATTGCATACTATGGATTCTCTTAAACGGATTAAACTTCTATGCACTTTTTGACTTACATTCTATGTTAATGAGTGTGAGTTATGCTTATATTATTTTCAGCTTGGCAGCAAATTTCGGTTGGGATCAGGCTAAACAATTGCTATCTAAACTCTTGATATTTTGTATTTCAGTCCTTGTTTTTTTTGGAATTTATGAAATGATCACCGAGGTGCATATAATGGGTTCTAATGTATCCAAACTGATGGAGTATCCAATTTCTTCCACTTTTAATGCTCCATTTTTTATTTACGACAATCAAAATGATTATTGCTTGTATTTATTTTTAAGCGTTCATTTATTG
>DATGOZ010000280.1:0-5371 GCA_035305395.1 Taishania sp.
CCAAGTCATCATCCAAATCATGTACATTTGTATACGTATGGTGCAGTACATTATGCTGTATTCTCCAGTTCAAATCACTACCACCCACCAAGTTTGCCATATATCCCATAAGGCGATTTACAAACTTGTATTTTGAGTAAGCACCATGATTTCCGTCATGCATTACAGACAAACCAACACCAGCCATACCTAATCCGGTAATAGCCCATAGTAATAATGCTAACCAAGCACTGCCTGCAACTGTTAAAATTAAAATGTAGGGTACGATGTACAAGGCCACCATGAAAATGGTTTTAAAAACCATTGAAGAATTTCCAAATCTTGTTTTTTGATTTTCTTTAAAGTAATTGTTTACTCTTTTTTTTAGTTCTCTATAGAATTCTGCGTTGTGTTCTTTGGAGAAATTAATTGATTGAATGTTCATTCTTGTGATTAAAAAGTTCCGCAATTTACGGATTTTATCAGAATTATATTAACTTTTTATAAAACTTTCACATAATAATTGTACTAAAATCCATTTTCTTAACTTTGCATCATGAAAATGAAAAAGTTGGCGATTTTTGCTTCAGGAACTGGTACAAATGCAGTAAATATTATCAAACATTTTGAAAATTCTGACCAAATAAAAACAGCTTTTATATTGAGCAACAGAGATTCAGCTCCTATCGTCGAAAAAGCTCGAAACTTAGGAGTAGCAATTGAAATTGTAAACAATAACGATGTAGCAAATGGTGATAAACTAATTGAACTTTGTCAAAAATATGAGATTGACTACATCATCTTAGCTGGTTTTTTAAGAAAGATTCCAACAAAACTAATTGATAAATACCCACAGCAAATTATCAATATACACCCTTCATTACTTCCAAAATATGGTGGACCAGGAATGTATGGCGCGTATGTGCATAAAGCTGTATTAGCAAATAAGGAGAAAGAATCTGGGATTACAATTCACTTCGTCAACGCAGATTTTGATAAAGGTGAAATCATCGATCAATTTCGATGCGCAATCAGTGAAGACGAAACACTAGAATCGCTTCAAATGAAGATACATAATCTTGAACAGGTAAACTTTCCGAAAGTAATAGAAAAAATTATAACGAAATGACAGAATTCTTTAACGCATTTAACTGGGGGCAAATTTTAAAAACTACAATGGTTTTATTTGCTGTGATTGATATTTTGGGATCAATTCCAATCATTATTAAATTGAAAGAAAAATCAGGTGATATTAGTCCACTTCGCACCAGCTTGGTTTCTCTTGGAATCATGGTTGGATTTTTGATTTTGGGGGAGTCAATTCTTCATATTTTTGGAGTTGATATTCGCTCATTTGCAGTTGCTGGTTCACTTATCATCTTCGCCCTAGCATTAGAAATGATTATGGGTTGGCACTTATTTAGAGATGAAGTAACTGGAAAAGTAGCCAGCATCATTCCGCTAGCATTTCCTATAATCGCTGGTGCTGGTACAATGACATCTATTGTATCATTAAAAGCAGAGTTTGCTAGTATCAATATCATCATGGGAATTGTTATCAATATTATCATCATTTATATTGTACTCAGACTTACTAAAAAAATTGAACATTTGTTAGGTGAAGGTGGTTTAGCTATCGTTAAAAAAGTGTTTGGAATTATACTTTTAGCAATCGCTGTCAAACTTTTTTCATCAAATATTTCATACTTATTCACAAATTGATCATTTATGTTAAAAATAAGTATATCTTTGCGCCACACTATTTTAAACTTATAAAACTAATTAATCAACCATGGAATCTATAGGTAAGATCACCGAAGATATCATCAATCGAAGTCCATTTTTGCGAGAGTCTATGACTGAGGGACTTGTTAACATTTCAGCATTAGCACGAAAAATCCAACCTGAAATTGAAGCTATCTCTGGTCGAGATGTAAAAGAAGGAGCCATTGTAATGGCAATCAAGAGAATGTCCCCAGGACTTTACCACAAACTGAATGTAAAAATCAAAAACGTATTAGGAGAACTTGGTGACTTTTTAGTACGCAGTAATTTATCAGACTACACGTATCAAAACTCAGACACATTAATTGTAAAACAATCTGACTTTTTAAGATTAGCTGATAATGATTCTGATGGTTTTTTTGCTTTATGTAAAGGGGTATCTGAAACTACTATCATCACTACTGATAAAAACAAAGATCTTATTGAACGTATCTTTCAAACTGAAAAGTTAATTGCATCCACTCAAAATTTAGCATCTATTTCTGTTAAACTTCCAAAAATTAACACTGAAATTTATGGTATATACTACTACATTTTGAAACAACTTGCATGGGAAGGAATCAATATCATTGAAGTAATTTCAACTGCAAACGAATTTACCATTATCATTGATCAAGAAGATGTTGACCGCTCATTCAAGATTTTAATGCAATTAAAAAGAGGATTCTAATCAAATCTTATTGACCACGCTCTTTTTGAAAGTACATCATACCTAGTAATTAAATCTTTTACATTTTTGTAATGAACAAATGGTTCTTCAAGTAGGATTGAATCATGCTCAATTACAAATTTGCTAGTCGAATTATTTTGTGAATACGTTGCTACTATAGTCTCAAGATGAATCAACCATTGACTCAATAAAAACACTGATTCATTTTGGCTCCATTGAATTTGTTTCGATCTGATGGAGCAAATGAAATCCATTGTCTCAGACGCACGTGTCAATAATACGTTGAGTCTATTTTTCCCTGTAGCTAAATTCAATGGGCCGAAATGCATTCGGAACTCTCCGTCTGAATTTGGCGCATAACCGAGTGATATAATTAACTGCTGACATTCGTCGCCTTGAACTTTATCCAACGACTTGAAGAATAGCTGATTATTCTCTATCGCCTCAGCGACTGTTGATAGGTAATTCGCTGGTATTTCGGATAATATCAAGTCGATTTGTTGCTGTGAAAAAGCAACAACTCCAATTGATTTTTGATTTGGCAAATATGACAGTAACAATTCTACCGCTTTACGAGCCTCAACAAGATTACCTCGATTTTCAAAAATACCTTCTGGACAATAATGCAACTGAATACAATCCGATTTATCTGGATAACTTGGGTAAGTTATTAATTGATTGTTGTAAAAATATTTATTCGAAAAAGCAATCAATTGTGGATACTTACTGCGATAATGGTGCCTCAAAAATGCCTTATCAAAATAATAGGTAGCTTGATGCAATGCGCTTACAACATCTTGACTTCCAGCTTTGAAATAAGTATGTGGCGACATCTGTTTTTCATCTCCAGCCAAAACAACTCGTTTACTTCTATAAAATGCCCCGACAACATTCGATTGGGGAATTTGACTTGCTTCATCGACAATACAAAGATCAAAATAAGCTTTATCAAGCGGAAAGATTGTCGCTACTTGCGTTGGATTGGTCAAGATAATCGGTTGCAACAACTCAATCCAAACTCGCGCATCACTGTTGAATAACTCACGAATACTTGGATATTGTCGAGTCTTTGCAAACTCTTTGACGAGAATAGCTTTTCCCTTCTTGAGTTTCGTTCGCAACTCCTTTTGTTGATCGGTTAATTTAACTGTCGAAGATAATAACAACGAATGATAAGCATCAAACTGCTTTTTAAGTTGATTGACAATCTTTTCGTAAACCAACTCACTTTCATCTTCACGTGCCTGTAAAATTGTTTTCAAACGCTGATCCAACGTGTGAATATCAAATTGCGACAACAAGGGATAAAACTGTTGAAACAAAGTCCAATGTGTACCAAAAATATGCTTCAGATATGCTTCAAACGATTCCGAAAGTAGTAATACACTCAATTGCTCTTTTGAAAGTTGTTGTATCTTCTGCAAATGCATAACGTTGTATTGAAAATTCGATTTGAAAGTTTGAATAAAAGCTTTCAACGAGCAATTTTCATCCACGATAAATAATTCTTTTACAAGTGCTTTTACTGTCTGAATGTCACTTCCAATTTGCAACAGCTGATTTTTTGCATCAGTAGTCAACTGGTTGTACACAGACCACTTAACCTCATCAAAAACAGCAATTGATGCGTGAATTGTATCTATTTCGTGCATATCGTAAATGCCTAAATCATTCAATTGTCGCTCCAATTTTGTTTGAGCATCCAAAGTTGAATAGTAATTCTCCAACTGTTGCAACGCTTCTTTAGCAAAATCCAACGAGAGAACACTCAATTCATTCCATCTTTTGCGCAATTTCAATTTCTTGAAGTAATTTTTGGAAGTCAATAAATTTTTCAACCATTTTATTTCAAGTTGAGATGGCACAATTTTCCAGTCAGTCAACTGAACCGATTCTTGCTCTTTTTTTAATTTTTTCCACGCTTTTGAATGCTTAATAAACTTTTGTTGAGCTTTCGAATTTGGTGTTAGAACTGATGAATACTTCTTGCGAATTTCATTTTCAAACAACTGACAAATCACAGCATCGTAATTCAACGAATCTAGCATCTTCATGGTGCATGCAGCACGTATGTTTTCCAATCCATCAAGCAATTTTTCCAAACGATTGATTTTATCAGTCAACTGATTTACATCAAACTGTTGATAGACATGGAAATTCAACGAGGCAACCTGCATAGCCATTTGATTTTGATAAACCTGTTGGATGAAACCAATTGTTTGATCAAAATTCTTTAAAGAAGGTGGATTTGAAACGAATTGAAAATCTTTGAAATCGATATTTTTTGTCAATTTTCGAAATTCAGAATAAGAGATATCTCCAATAATTCCAGGTTGATTTAAAATATCAAAAATCAACTGCAAATTGTTTTCTAAGTCTTTGCGTGCAGAAATACGCGTTGGTGTTTGAACAGCCAATTGATCCAAATATTGCCAAGTCTCTTTCAATTTAGTAATGAACGATGCACTGGTCAAGTCATCTGTGATAATCTGACAAAAATGGTGCAAATTCTTTTGTGACAAACGCTTTTGAACAACCTCCAATGCAGCACGTTTTTCAGAAACAACAAGGAACTTTTTGTCACCCAACAAAAGTTGACAAATCAAATTCGTCAGTAGTTGTGATTTTCCTGTACCTGGAGGACCTTGTACCACACAATTGTCTGTTTTAATCTTTTGAATTGCTTCGACTTGATCCGTATCAAACGGCAAAATGAATTCATCTGGAAGATCTAATTTAAAATCGGATGATTTTTCTCCGCCAATATATTGACGCAACGAATCCGATTGATCATTCAATTGAACAATGTCAGCCAATTCTTTCAATAAAACATAGCGGTGATGATGGAAATTTCCGATATATCGAACATGTTCTTCTACTTGGACAGTTTCCAATGATTTTAAGTAGTCAATTGCTTGTTCAAAAGTTGAATCAGGA
>DATGOZ010000281.1:0-2175 GCA_035305395.1 Taishania sp.
TATTGGGAATATACGGAGGTGTAGAACAAGAAAATCAAATCAAAGCGTTGAAACAAGGTATAGATGTGCTTGTAGCAACTCCAGGTCGTATGTTTGATTTAATTGCACAAGGACATTTAGATGTTTCAGGAGTGGAGTTTCTCATCCT
Organism: Taishania sp.; assembly: GCA_035305395.1. Taxonomy (GTDB): domain Bacteria; phylum Bacteroidota; class Bacteroidia; order Flavobacteriales_D; family Crocinitomicaceae; genus Taishania. The sequence goes on from DATGOZ010000281.1 coordinate 149, forward strand.
TGATGAAGCTGATTTAATGCTTAGCATGGGATTCAATAAGGATATCCAAGATATTATCAAGAAGATTCCAAAGAGACGTCAAACACTGTTTTTCTCAGCAACGATTGATAAGAAAATTAAGTCGTTGGCTTATGACGTTGTGAAGAATGCCATTCGTATCCAGATTTCTCCAAAAAATCCAGTTGCGAAGACTGTAGAACATGCTGTTGCATTTATCGAAATGGATGATAAACGGTTTTTTCTTGAAAACATTTTAAAAGAATACCCAGAAAAACGTATCCTAGTGTTTGTTAGAACTAAAGTAAGAGCTGGAAGGGTTGTTGCCGCTATGAAACGAGCTGGAATTAGTTCAGAAGAAATTCATGGTGGGATTGAACAAAAACAACGTTTTCAAATTTTGGAACGATTCAGAAATGGAGAGAATTTAGTGTTGATTACAACGGATGTTTCTGCTCGTGGAATTGATATTCCAAACGTAGATTATGTCATCAATTACGATTTGCCAGATGACCCTGAAAATTATGTTCACCGCTGCGGTCGAACTGGTCGAGGAGAGAAGAATGGGCAAGCACTAAGTTTTTGTGCACCAAATGAAAGAAAATTACTCGAAGATATAGAGGAATATACAGGAGAAGAAATCATGCATTATGATATTCACCCTGACGATTACAAAGCAATTTTGGAAGATGCAGATGATCCAACTTACAATTGGCAGAAATTAATTGATCAAGCCAATAAAGAAGATGGTACAGAAGATAAATGGTAAAAAAAATGCTACTCAATTGAGTAGCATTTTTTGTTGTAGAATTTCTTATTTCAAATATTTGTTTGCTTCTCGCACCTCTTTTACAGAGTAATAGAAAACCATTCCATAACCGATTCCCAACATCAAGTGAAAAGGAACCATTCCTAAGTCACCGTATATTGCGCGATTAATAGCTGTGAACAAGAAAATAGCAGCAAAAAGACCTTCGAAAATGTTAATCAAATTCAACTTCTTCTTGTCGTATTTGTTTGTCATTGCGGCTTTCTTATTCGAGATGTTGAATTTTGGAGTTCTTACGAATGAACTTTTGATACCCAAATAGCCTTCTATAACAGCTACTGTATTATTAATCGACATTCCCATTGACATGATTAAGAATGTAAAGAATCTTCCAATGAAGTGAAAAAATGATTTTTTACCATTTGGTTTTGTATCTCTGAATGAGAACCAATAGTATACCATCAAGAAGATTGTACTTACAATGAAGACACTCATGAATCGCAAGATGTAATTTAAATCAGAGAAACTATCTTTCACTTGTAGTACAAATAAACTCAAAATTGCAACCATCATGATGAATAAGAATACAGATGAGTTGAATAAGTGAGATAGACCGTGAACACGGTCAGCGAATTTAACTCCTTTTGTAGTCAATAAACGTTTCCACATTTTCTTGAAACATTCTACACCACCTTTCATCCAACGGTGTTGCTGACTTTTCAAGGCTGACATGGTAATTGGTAATTCAGCTGGAGAAACAACATCTTCCAAATATTGAAATTTCCAACCTTTCATTTGTGCTCTGTAGCTCAAATCTAAGTCTTCTGTCAATGTATCATGTTCCCATCCCCCTGCATCTTCAATACAAGTTTTTCTCCAAATACCGCCAGTTCCGTTGAAGTTGATGAAGTGGCCAGCAGAATTTCTTCCACCTTGTTCAATTGCAAAGTGGCCATTCAATCCGAATGCTTGTAACTCAGTTAGTAATGAATAATCCTTGTTTAAGTGCCCCCATCTTGTTTGAACAACACCAACTTTTTCATCTGTGAAATGAGGCATTGTTTTTTTCAAGAAGTCTGGTTCTGGAATAAAGTCTGCGTCAAAAATCGCAATAAAATCTCCTTGTACACGATCCATCGCAGCATCTAATGCTCCTGCTTTGTATCCTGTCCTGTCAACACGGTGAATGTGCTGAATATTTACTCCTCTGCTTGCTACTTCGGCAACTTTCTTAGCAATCAAATCCTTTGTTTCATCTGTT
>DATGOZ010000282.1:0-4586 GCA_035305395.1 Taishania sp.
TGTGACTCCAAAACGATGTAGCCAGCACCTTCACCAAGATTCAACCCTTTGCGTGTTTCATCAAAAGGACGACACCATTGATCATCGAAAATCATCAACGAACGAAATCCACTGATTGTAAACTCCGTCAAAGCATCTGTACCTCCAACCACCACTCGATCAAGTACACCCTGTTGTATCATTCGAGCCCCCATCATGATTGCATTAGCCGCTGATGAACAGGCTGTAGAAATGGTATTTACAAAATCACCTATTCCTAAAAATGCAGCAATTTCCTCGCTTGAATTCCCACTAGAATGTGCCTTATATTTTTGAATATTGTGTTGTCCCAAATTCAAATAACTTTTGTATTCAACCTCACTGATATCCATCCCTCCTACTGAAGTACCAGAAATTAATCCCGTTCGAATACGCTTATCACGTTTATGATTAGCAAATGCTTCACTCGCAGCAATACATCCAAGTAATGAAGTTCTCGAATAGTCAGCAACCAAATTATATTTGGCTACAATTGCTTCATTTGTTAAGGGAATTTCACCAACTAAAAATCTAGTTGAGAAAGGTCTCTCCCCTTTCTTGATTCCAGATTTTTCTTGCACAAGCGAAGATAAATGTTCTTCAACATTCATCCCAATGCAACTTATGGCTCCTATTCCTGTAACAAAAATGTCCATTACTTATTCTTTTCGATGTAATCTGCTAACGTGTTCACAGAATAGAAAATTTCACGACCTTGACTTGGATCTGCAATACGAATTCCGTAATGTGTTTCAAGCAATACGATAAACTCCAATGCATCGATTGAATCCAATCCCAAACCATCTCCGCCAAAAAGAGGCGCATCATCCTGAATATCAGCAGGATTTAAATCTTCTAATGATAATTGTTCGATAATTTGGGCTTTTAAAGTCTCTTTCAAGTTACTCATTTCAAATTGTTTTAGCTTTGTTTATATTTTAAAATTCCTATAATCAGTTAACGTCTCCTGAAGTTGATTAATCAGTGAACCTTCTTTATCTATTTCGTTTAGAGACACTAAAAATAAAAAACTTTCCTCCAATTCAATTACTCCTGTTGCATCTAATTTCGATTCAACCCAACCACACAAACAGAAGTTACCATCCTCCTCCTTCAAATGTTGCAATTTATTGACAAAAAAGTTGGCATCAAAAGTTGGCAGAATATAAAAGCAATTACTTCCATACCACTTGTTTCGAATAGCTAATTCACCTGTCACAATATTTGGTAAAGTGTAAACAAACAATGAAGGGCTAGGATTCGACTGCTCTGTGTAGGAATGAATGAACTTCATGTCTGTATGCTGACTTGCACATGAATTTGCAAAAATCAAGGCCATTTCCTCATCTGATAGATTTTCAAAGTATCCTGTTGTTTTCAGTTGTTCTGTACAAATAAAAGCCATCTTCGACAGATTATCCATTTTATAAAACTTAGGATAATCCACTTGTAACATTCCATAAGCCTCTTTAAGCCAATTTTCATCAGAAAACTGACAGATTAGTTTGCCATCCATCATTAAACCACGTGCAGAAAGAAAACAAGTGCCAATTAATCTCATACAATTCGTTTAAATAATAGTGCCGCATTCCCTCCACCAAACCCTGAAGCAGTTTTGAGGACTACATCAATATCACAAGGTGTATTTTGCTCGATAATAGCTAATTTCTCTGAAGTACCTTGCTCTCCAAAACCGAGATTTCTATAAAGCATTTGTTTCTTCATCGAAAGCATACTACAGATTGTTTCAATGACCCCTGCAGCTCCTAGTGTATGTCCAAAGAAACCTTTATAACTGTTGATTGGTTTGCATTCCAAAACACAACGTTTAAAAGCGATGCTCTCCATTTCATCATTGTACAATGTACCTGTTCCATGTGCAGAAATGTAATCCACCTCATCAGCAGAAATTTCAGCACTTCTCAAAACACGCTCCACAACACGATACAATCCTTCTCCAGTTCGTGATGGACCAGAAATATGATTCGCATCATTTGACGATGAACCTGCCAAATATGCAACTGAATTAGTGTCTAAACCTGTTGAAGACAAGACAACAATGCCACAGCCCTCTCCAAGTGTTATTCCTTTTCTGTCTTTATCAAACGGTCTTACAGGTTGATCACTTACAGCAAAAAGCGACTGAAAACCATATAACACGAAATTGGAAATGACATCAATTCCGATAACCACAACATAATCGAATTGATTGTGCTTTATATAATTTGCAGCATCATTAATTGCGATGACACCGGAAATACAGGCATTTGAGACTATTTCTATTTCAATCTGCGCACCAAAAATGTCTTGTAATATTTGTCTTGTTGATTCAAATGTATCAAACGGAAGCGCATCAATATTGCCTTTTGTTGAACTCACAATAACCTTCGTTTTTCCTCGAAGCACTTCCACTGAAAAATCCAAACTCAAAAAATCATTTAGTGCTGATTTCAGCAATTCATTGTAACGATCTTGATCGATGAATTCTATTTTAGAAAGAAATAAATCTTCTTGGTGAAATCCAATTTCGGGATATTGTTTAATTCCTGACACACCTTTTTCCAACGCTTTTTCATGCGCATCTAACCCAACACCAATTGGAGTCACCAATGTCCCAGCAGAAAGAAAAACAGATCTACTCATGAATCCAATTTTGTTTATTTTCCCATTCAACGATAAAGTCTGGCTTCAACAATTGCAGTTCTCTTGTCTTAGCACAAATGAATACCTGAGTAGTTGAACCTTTCGCTGCTAATTGCTTAGTCGTTTTATTGAATATTTCAAATTCAAATAGAATTTTAGATGACTCTTTATATATCAATCGTGACTTGATATCGATCAGTTCTCCATAATGAATTGGAGCTTTATGAAAGAGTTCTGAGTGTACAATTGGAATAAAGTAGCCTCGTTTATGAATCTCTAAATTATCTAAACCATACACTTCACCAAAATGTTCACGTGCATCTTCAAAAAACTTCAAGTAATTCCCATGCCACACCACTCCCATAGCATCGGTTTCACTAAAACGTATAGATAATTCTAGGTTAGACTCTAAATATTTCAAAATAAATCGGTTCAATTAGTTCACAAATATAACAATATCGTAGCACAAACGTAACGCTTATCATGCAATTTTCAAATAAAAAAAGGACCATTATAACAGGGTCCTTTCTTTAGTCCTTAGACTAACAGCATCAGTGATTAGCGGCTTTTTGGAAAAAACAATAATTACAAATAGTTTTAAATTTACTATTACATAAGTATGTCGCAGTTTGCAACACAAAGATTACACTTCTTCATAACAAACACCTGACCATTAATTACATTTTTTGCACAGTTGGAATAACCGAAATCAGAAGAGAATACCTATTTTTGTTAACATGTTAAAAGCGAGATACATTACTCTTACCATCATCTTACTACTTACTGAAGTAATTTACTCTCAGCAACATCATTTTGTAAAAAAGGACTTAGAAATTCCATCTCAAGAAGCTTATAACATTTACCAAGATAGTCAAGGATACATTTGGTTTTCGACGATGCGTGGTCTATGTCGCTACAGTGGGTCCAAAATCAAGATTTTTGATAAAACAACTGGTTTACCCGAAAGTGCAGTCTACACGTTGACTGAAGACAAAAAGGGAACAATTTGGATTCTAACAAAAAACAACCATATTCTATATTATAAGGGTGGAGAATTTCATGAACCTGAATTCTCAAAAAAATATCATCAAATTGAAGAACTCGGATTATATAACTTTACCTTTCATTTACGACTGATAGAAAATGATACGAAACTAGCTTTATTAACTTACAAAGCGACCTACATTATAGACATCGCATCAGGGGATATTGAAAAAATCCATTCCAACGTAGATCCTTATGGTACCATCTTGGAATTTAGAAATTATCAAACAGAATTAATTCAAACATCACCAACATTATATACTCGCACGAATGTATTGAAAGTTGATATTAAAAATCCTTCCAATCAAACTGAAATCATTCTCAATAAATTAGCAGTTGATGACAACCAGCTAACAAGAGTCGCCCTAACAAAAGTTGTTGAATCTAAACGCTATTTCACCTTTGCCAATACACTTTTTTGTCACGATACCTCTACCAATCAGACCAGTTCATTCAGATGTTCCAAGCGAATAATTGGACTGTATAGTGACAAAAGCAATGGGATATGGGTTGGAATTGTAGGGGGTGGTCTTTACTACTTTAGTGATGGCGATTTAACAAAAACTCCCATTCATTCACTAAAGGATTATTCAGTTTCAGGAATATGCGAAACAACAGATGGAAGTATCTGGGTAACTACTTTAGAAAAAGGTGTCTTTCATTCTAAAAGTAAACACATTCTTACATATCACGACCTACAAGGATTGGACAAAATTGCCGACGCATTAATCCCATACAATAATCACTACATTTTTACAAGTTCAACAACTAATGCGACACTACTCAATAAACATGAAATCATTCAATTAGATATCAAAAAACACTTTGCTGAACCGATTATGGCAATTCACGATTTTAACGGTTACAAATACATCACAAGC
>DATGOZ010000283.1:0-7718 GCA_035305395.1 Taishania sp.
AACCTATCATTTTGCTAGATTTTCTGGAACATCCATGTCTTCACCTGTTGTAACTGGTGTGTGTGCGCTTCTTTGGGAGGTGAACCCTTATTTAACCCCTCGTCAAGTGAAAGAAATCATCATCAATACAGCTCGTCAAGACAATAACACAGGTGTTCTTCCAAGTACTGGAGATCCACGTTGGGGATACGGAAAATTAAATGCGATGGCGGCATTAAAAGAAGTTTTATTACTTGTTGGGTTAGATGAAATTGATTACAACAATACTGTTTGGGATGTCTATCCAAATCCTGCGAACAACACGTTTAAAATAAATGGGTTGACTGATATAGAAACAATTCAACTAATCGATGCGACTGGAAGAATTGTTGAATTAGATAACACATTGGCTGAATGGTCTACATCAATTTTTGAGTCAGGAGTTTATACTGTTAGAATTATTGCAAACAAGTATGTCTATCAAAAGAAACTACTGATTTTATAAATTCTCATCTGAAAGTAAAGCCATCACAATTTTAGTGATGGCTTTTTTATTGTTCGACCTTTCCAATTTGGGGTAAAAAAAATAGAAAAGATTAAGATTAAAATGGAATAGAGTGGATAGAGTAGTTCATACACTGGAATCCACTTTAAAATAGCTGTTCGATTGATGTTATAAAGGTAATTCCAAACTAAAATACCGTCTAAAGATGATTTAATCGCTAAGAGTAAAATACTTGTTAGATATGCTTCATTGAACAAACATAAGATTAGTCCAGTTGCAAATCCTCCAGTTAAAATCAATTGAACAAAACCAATTAAATTGGCAAATGAGTCTCCAACTTTTGACGTTTTGCTAAACCAACGAATACGTTGATTGAAAAATTCCAATAAGTTGCTCGGAGCAGCTGTTGTAACGGCTAATTCGTTTGCAATAATAAGTTCAACACTCAGCTTGTTTTGATTAAAATCAGCTAATAAAAATTGATCATCACCACTTGCCAAATTTTTATGTTTTTCGATCGAATTGTAATTCAAAAATTGAGTTTTACTGAAAATTAAATTTGCACCACTCGCCACAATCGGTCGTTTAATTCCTGTCGTGATTTGATTCAATGATCCAACTAAATATATATCCATTTCAAAAAGATTTTTCCATGAAACGGAATTCATTTTTACTGGAAGGATTGTCATATCAGCAACAGCAATCTTATTGATTTGTTTAAAGTAATTTGATTCAAATGAAACATCTGCATCAAGGGTTAAAATAAATTTTGTTTGTGCTTGTTCAACTCCTTTTAATACCGCATTTTTTTTTCCTTCTTGTTTACTGTCTAAAACTAAATAAGGTATGTCGTTTCGAATTGAATTTCGAATAATTGATTGGGTATTGTCTGTCGAATGATCATCAACAAAAATATATTGTGCTGGTTGTACAGCAGCTTGATTAATTGACTGAATTAAAGGTGCAATGCGTTGTTCTTCATCACGAAATGGGATAACTACTGTCAACTCATTTAAATTATACGGTTTTGAAGTTTGTCGATTGACTTTCTTTTTCTGAATTGCAATATATTGCAGTCCGATTCCAACTAAAACGGAGTAAATTAAACAGTAATATAGTATAAAACCAGTCATTTAAAGAGCTTCTTTTCTTCTTTTTGCAATCAATAGTCCGACTAAAGTAGGAAGTAACAAGTTAATTATCCAAACAATTACTGAATTTGCAACAATGACCCAAGGATCTATTTGCATCGGAGCAAATACCCAGAGTGCAATTGATTCTCGGATAAATAATTTACCAAGAAACAAAGACGGGGAGAGGGTTGTCCATAAATAGAGTTCCCAAATTTTCCAATATATTTCAAGATTTATTTCAACTCCTAGTGCTTTTAGAACTAACAAATACTGTAATGAAAAGACTCCGTTTCGAAACAACGAATACAAGAGAATTTTTAATCTAAAATCGTTGTTTTTTAAAAGTAAGATTGAAAATCGTTCAAACCAGCGAAATTTGTGTTTGAATAATTGAATCCGTTCAAAGAAACCATATAATAGAATGACAGCTATACAAAAACTAATCAGTAAAATGAATGTATTGATGGAATTCTCAGGTTTAATAATGACAAGTGAGATGATTCCCAATAAGATGGTAGCAATGAATTGTCCTAAATTAGATGTTAGTGTGAATAGTGTCAACGAAATGCGATGTTCTCTTGGGTAATAAAAGATTCTACCTAAGAAATTTCCTTGCATATTTGGGGTCAACATTCCTGTGATGATTCCTGCAAAAAAAGACTGAATTTTTTGTTGAACGGTTGATTCAACGTTGCAAACTTTGATAATTAAATTCCATTTTCGATATTCGAAAAAGTAATTTGGCACAACTAGAATAATTGCTAAAATCAAATAAACAGGTGACGTAATGGTCAATTTTTGAATTCCGTTTGTTCCTAATTTTCTGATTTGCAAATACGAAAAATAACCAACAAGGAATGTTAGTATAATTTTCAAAAAAGTGAAAATGTACCTGCTATTTTTTGTAGTTTTAATCAAAAGTTTGAATTGAATGGTTGAAGATAAGATAATTCTTGGAATTGACCCTGGTACGACTGTGTTGGGGTATGGAATTATTCATGTGAGGGGTAAGAATCTCAAGTTACTAAATTTTGGAATAGTTCAATTGTCGAAGTTGCCAGATCATCCTGCGAAATTGGAACGTATTTACTCGCGAATTGATGGATTGATTAAGGAATATAAACCTCAAGAATTGGCTATTGAAGCACCATTTTTTGGGAAAAACGTACAATCAATGTTGAAACTTGGAAGAGCTCAAGGGGTTGTTATTGCAGCATGTTTAGCAAATGGAATGAGTTTCGAAGAATATACACCTCGAAGAATCAAACAATCTGTGACGGGCAATGGTAGCGCTTCCAAAGAACAAGTTGCAGCCATGTTGGAGAAGATGTTTGCAATCAAAGAAATGCCTAAGTTTCTTGATGCAACAGATGGATTAGCCGTTGCTGTTTGTCACCATTTTTCAAAAGGTGTTGGGGAGCATAGTAAATCAAAAAGTAGTAGTTGGGAAGGTTTTATTAAAAATAATCCAGAGAGAAAGTTAAAATGAAAACATTTAAATTAAGTAATGAAGTTTTGATTCCCCAAGTTGGATTCGGAACTTACAAATTGACCGAAGGAGAGGAATGTTATAAATCTACAAAAAACGCGCTAGCAATTGGATATCGTCACATCGACACTGCTGCTGTGTACGAAAACGAAGTGAGTGTTGGCAGGGCAATTGTAGATAGCGGAATTGATCGCAAGGAAATCTTTTTGACGACAAAGGTTTGGAATTCAGATCGTGGGTATGAAAATACGATGAAAGCATTCGAAGAGTCACTTAAAAGATTGAATGTTGATTATGTCGATTTGTATTTGGTACATTGGCCAGCAAATGCACAGCAGTTTTCAAATTCGAAAGAATTGAATGCTAGTACTTGGAAGGCAATGGAGGAAATTTACAAATCTGGTAAAGCTAAAGCGATAGGTGTAAGTAATTTTCTTGTGCATCATTTGAATGATTTATTTGAATCATGTACCGTAAAGCCAATGGTCAATCAAATTGAATTTCATCCAGGTTATATCCAAAAAGAGACCGTTGCTTTTTGTCAACAAAACGCGATTTTGGTGCAAGCATGGAGTCCACTAGGAAGAGGGCGAGTTTTGAATCACCCAGTTCTTGAAAAAATAGCTCAAAAACATGAGTCATCAACTAGTGCAGTATGTTTACAATTTGCATTGCAGCAAGGAATTTGTGTTTTGCCAAAATCTGCAACGAAAGAACGTATTGTCGCTAACTTGGCAACAAATATTGAATTGACGAGTGAAGAAATTGAGCAGATTCGCTCAATGGAAGAAGTAGGATTTTCAGGATTAAATCCAGATACAGTTACTTTTTAAATTATTCCGTAAAAGCATACATTAGAATGTTAGCTCCCATTTGGAGGGCTAACTTTCTTTTTTCTGGAGAGTTGTTGTGAACGGTAGCATCTTCCCAACCATCACCTAAATCTGTTTCATAGGTGTATAGTAAGATCACTTTTCCATTTTCAATAATTGCAAAAGCTTGCGGTCTTTTGTTGTCGTGTTCATGAATTTTTGGTAATCCATTAAACGTATATTTCTGGTTGAAAATTGGATGGTTGAAAGGTAATTCAACCAATTCTTTATTCGGAAACAACTTTTTAATTTCTGGACGGATAAATTGATCCATTCCATAATTGTCATCAATATGGAGGAAGCCACCTCCAAGAAGGTAGTTTCTTAAATTTTCAATTTCTGATTTTGAAAAGACAACGTTTCCGTGTCCAGTCATGTGTACAAAAGGATATAAAAACAAATCAGGACTGCCAACATCTACAAAAGGCACATCTGGATTGATATTTGTTTTCAGATTTTCGTTGCAAAATTTAACCAAGTTGGGAACAGAAGTAGGATTGGCATAATAATCACCTCCTCCGTTGTATTTCAAAACAGCAACTTGATATGGATATTGTCCAAAAGCGACAGCTGAACAAATTAAAAAGAATATCAAAACAAGTCTTTTCATACTTTCATGATTGCTTTCATGCAGGCATACAATCCTGCAGTTTCAGTTCTTAAACGATTTTCACCCAATGTTATTGTTTGATAACCATTTGCTTCGGCTAATTTACATTCCTCCAGCGTAAAATCACCTTCTGGACCGATTAAAATTGGAGCATTACCATCAAAAATTTGAAACAAATCTGATTTTTCAGATTCGTAACAATGTGCGATATAGCCATTAGGATGAGCTTTAATGAATGTGTCAACCTTTGTCAAATCATTGATTTTAGGCAAGAAGGTTCTTTTGGATTGCTTCATTGCACTAATAGCAATACTTTCAAATCGTTCTAATTTAATAGCTTTACGTTCAGAGTTTTTACTCAGCAAAAATGTAATTTCAGTAATTCCCAATTCTGTAGCTTTTTCAACAAACCATTCCATGCGATCATTCATCTTTGTTGGACAGATTGCGATGTGAACAGAATAGGAAGGGGATGATTCAACATTTTTTTCAATGATATGTACCTTACAATGTTTTGGATTTGCTTCGATGATTTCCGCAACAGCAAACAGTCCTTTTCCGTTTAAAATTCCAATTTTATCATTTTCTTTTAAACGAAGTACTTTGCATGCATGTTTTGATTCACTTTCATTCAGTGAAAAGACAGCATCATTTTCGGTAATATCTGAAACGTAAAATAAATTCATATGGCATTAATGCATCAATCGGAACATCATTTCCTTGAGTAGTTCACCTTCTGAAGCTGATGCGTTTTCAAGTCCTTTTGTTTTTAGATCATATTCTTGCAAAATCGCAATATTTTCAGCTAACTTCTTTGGATTGTATATTTTCGCAGCCTGCATATGTTGTGGTACCAAAAATGGAGCAACACCAATGGCAGAAGCTAAAGATGCTTGCGACTTATCTTTTGCGAAATGAATTCGCATTAATTTAACGTGAAATGAATAAAGATTTGCAATAATTGGAATTATCGGTCCCATTTTAGGGTTCTTCTCGAAATAGTTGACAATCTTACTTGCTTTCAAGTAATCTCGCTCCGAAAAAGCATTTGATAGTTCAAAAAAGTTGTAATCTTTCGAAATACCAATATTTTCTTCGATGTGAACTTCGTTGATCGTTGTACCTTTTTCAACGAGAATTGATAATTTATCTAACTCATTCACGATACGTCCTAAGTCAGCCCCTAAGAATTCGGCTAACAACATGGCAGCTTTAGGAGTTATCGGATAACCAGCTCCTTTAGCGTAAACTGAAATCCAATCAACTAATTTGTTTTCTCGAACTTTTTCAGATAAAAATACGATTCCATTTGTTGCAGCAAGCTTGGATAATTTCTTACGAGAATCAAACTTTTTATGTTTGTAACAAACGACAAAAATGGTTGTATCAACTGGATTTTCAAAATAAGGCTCAAGTAAATCAATGTCCTTGAATTCTTGAGCCTCTTTAATAACTACCAATCTTCTTTCACCCATCATAGGATACGACTTCGCATCAGCTATAATTAGTGAAGCATCGCACTCCTTTCCGTAAACGATTGTTTGGTTAAAATCTCTTTCACTGTCATCCATTGCATGCTCGATAATTGCATCAGAGACTGCATCAATAAAAAATGGTTCCTCTCCGTGAAGAAAATAAATCTTCTCGAATTGCTTATTTTTTACCTGCTGAATGATTTGTTTGTGATCCATTACTCTTCGTGAGATTCCCAGATTTGGATAAGTTCAACCATTGTTTTAACAGCCTTTTCCATATCTTGCACACTGACATACTCATGTTTTGAGTGGATGGCCATTTCCCCTGTAAACAAGTTAGGACAAGGTAATCCCATGAAAGATAGGCGAGAACCATCTGTACCACCACGAATGATTGTTGGTTTTGGTTCAACTCCTGCTTTTTTCATTGCTTCAATTGCATATTCGGTTACGAAAGGTACACTTTGAAGAACTTCTTTCATGTTTCGATATTGTTCTTTAACTTCAAAAACCATTGAAGCACCATTGTGTGGTTCAACAATCATTTGAGCTAGTGATTTTAATTCATCTTCAAATTTGGCTAACTTCTCAGTAATATGATCACGGATAATAAAGCTAACAGAAGCCTCTTCCATAATTCCATTGATTGCAACTGGGTGTACAAATCCTTCACGACCTTCCGTCGTTTCAGGTGACCAACGATCTTTTGGTAATGCAGCAACGAAATCAGCTACTAATTTCAAAGCGTTGATCATTTTTCCTTTTGCATAACCAGGGTGTGCGCTAACACCTTTGAATGTTACTTTTACTGAATCAGCTGAGAAAGTTTCATCTTCGATAGAACCGAGAATTCCACCATCTAGAGTATATCCATAATCAGCTTTCAATTTTGTGATATCCAAATGGTCAACTCCTCGACCAACTTCCTCATCTGGTGTAAATAAGATGCGAACATCACCATGCTTTACTTCAGGATGTGTCAATAAATAATTTGCAAAATCCATGATGATGGCAATACCTGCTTTATCGTCAGCACCCAACAAAGTCGTACCACTAGCTGTAATTAAATCGTCACCAATTTTTTCTTTTAAATAGGGGTGATGTTCAACTGTTATAACTTGAGTTGGATCGTCTGGTAATACTATTGGATCTCCTGTATAGTTACGATGTACAATCGGCTTAACGTTCGTTCCTGTTACATCCGGAGCTGTATCCATGTGTGAACAAAAACAGATTGTAGGGACTTTCTTATCTGTATTACCAGGAATTGTTCCAAATACATAGCCCCATTCGTCCATTTCTGCATCTTTAATTCCCATTGCCAACATTTCTTCAACCAAGACTTTCGCTAAGTCCTTTTGTTTCATTGTTGACGGAAATGTTGTTGAATTTGGGTCTGCTGTTGTGTCTATTTTCGCATAGCGAATAAAATTCTCTTCGACTAGATGTTTATAATTATTCATCGTGATTTGATTTGTGTCAAAGTTAATGAATCTTTGTGCTCAATTAGCGAATATTATCAATAGATATTAACAGTCGCTAGTGTTATAAATAACAAAGTCAGCATACATCAACCTAAGAAAAATCGCTATTTTAGCATTGTCTCTAAAAGAAATAATTAATAAAAACCATGCAAGTCAAGTATTTCTCATTAA